>NZ_CFHTQA010000053.1:0-21906 GCF_984394615.1 Spongiibacter sp.
TACGAGGCTTTCAAACAGCATTCACGTCGCGCCGAAGTTGCGAGTGCTGGTGTCGATTCATTGGTTGCCGAAATACATGCTTTCGCTCGGTATTTTTGTGCGATGGCATTGGGGAAAGAAACAGATAAACAGCTCGGAATGGCATTTAAAGATCTGCGTGAACTCAAAGTCGATGTGGCATATCCGTTTCTGTTGGAACTTTACCATGATTACCAACAGGACAATCTGTCCCAAGATGACTTTCATAGCGCTATTCGGCTGATCGAGGCTTATGTGTTCCGTCGTGCCGTTTGTGCCATCCCCACAAACTCGCTGAACAAGACCTTTGCGACCTTTCACAAATCATTGCAGAAGAACCGTTACCTGGAGAGCGTCAAGGCTCACCTGCTCGGTTTGAAGTCATACCGGCGTTTTCCGAATGACGAAGAGTTCAAAAGGGAACTGGCAGTACGCGATCTCTATAATTTCCGCAGCCGGAGTTACTGGTTACGCCGCCTGGAGAATTTCGAGCGCAAGGAGCGGGTTCCGGTCGACGAATACACGATTGAACACATCATGCCGCAGAATGAGAATCTGTCTGCTAGATGGAAGGATGAGCTAGGTCCGGAATGGAAGCGTGTGCATGAAACCTGGCTGCATACGCTGGGTAACCTGACTCTTACGGGCTACAACTCAGAGTACAGCGACCGAGCTTTCATCGAGAAGCGCGATATGCAGGGCGGATTCAAACAAAGCCCTCTACGGCTCAACGAGGGCCTGGGAGCTGTAGAAGCATGGAATGAGGACTCAATTAAGAATCGGGCCGCCAAGCTGGCCCAGGAAGCGGTGCGGGTTTGGGCGGCTCCGGTATTGCCGGACGAGATCCTCGATACCTACCGCAACGTGGCCGTCAAACCAGAAGCCTACAATCTTGAGGATCACCCTCAACTAGCAAACGGGACCCCAATGCGCGCTCTATTTGAGCAGCTCCGAAAGGAAGTCCAGGCGCTCGACCCGAGCGTCACTGAAGAAGTTCTCAAGCTCTATATAGCGTTCAAAGCCGAGACGAACTTTGTCGATGTGGTCCCGCAAAAGACCCGTTTGCGACTGTCTCTGAATATGCCGTTTCACGAGTTGAGCGATCCGAAAGGGATGGCTCGTGACGTGACCAACCTCGGACGTTGGGGAAATGGCGATGTAGAAGTAGGGTTAAGTGAGGAATCTGAGCTGGCCTATGTAATGGGGCTCATTCGACAGGCGTTCGAAAAGCAGATGGGGAACGATGCTGATTGAGCAGTGGGAACAGCGCCCCGGCAACTGGGGCGGAAAGTAGTGGCTGGACGATCACAATGAGCGAGAGTTCTCCAACAGCGGTCGGGGACTCTCCTGGAGGACTTTCCAATCGCTACACATACCTATCTGATTTGGATAACTTTGAGCCCATTCCATGCGCTCTAATAGGTCGCCTCTTGGAGATATGAGCAGCACATACGCTACTAATCTGGATAAGTTGTCGCCGGAATCCCAGTGCGTGGTTTTTCCAAATCAGGTGGAAACGACGTGCTCTCAGTCCAGTAACCTCCCTGCCAGCACTTCTCCCTCTCTTAAGAGCCTCGAAAAGGACTCTTTGCGCGATTGTTGGTGTAGATGTTTACTAATAGGGCTTGAATGGGGCTCTGAAAGGACCTTTATGGTTGACAATGCTACCGGTATATTATATAAATGATTATTCACTTAATTAAGGTGTGAAGATGTCGAATATTGGCCGTCCAATCAATTATGCTGCTCGTGAAGCGAAAATAGAGCGAATCATTAATGGTGCCATCCAGTGCTTCGTTAAGAAAGGCTTTCACGGGGCTGGAATCGCTGAGATTTCTCGAATGGCTGGCGTTAGTCAAGCTAGCCTCTACCAATATTTTTCCTCAAAAAATGAGTTGATCTTGGAAATCGCCAAGCGATATTTTTCAAGAGACATGGCTGCCCTCAAAAGAGTAGAAAGCGCCGACGACTTTCAAACAGCTCTGGAGAAAGAAGCGCACCTCACCGGTGACACGACCGGAACAATTATGTACTTAGAAATACTCGCGGAATCGTCTAGAAACCCCGAGATAAAGAAGATTGTACTTAATTCAAGCAAGGAGCTTTATGATGTTTCGTGCTCGATGTTTAAAAAGTCACAAGACACGGGCGTAATTAGTAATCACCTAACGCCTGAACAGATAACTCATTTTATTTTCGCATATATTGACGGAATATCCTGCCATATTGCAACGGCTGACGCCGAGTATTCGCCTGACATGTTAAGGCTGTTTATACAAACGCTTTTAAGACCTCGACCTTAGTATTTTCGTTTATAGGACTTCACAAATTGACATCGCTTATTTATATAAATGATCAGTTACATATTTATTATGCACGGGCTAATCGAGTTTTCGTATTAGGCATGCTTATTTGTACTTTACTGCTGTTACAGGGCTGTAGTGAAGAACCGACCCAAACTGCTACAGAAAACGTAAGAGCCGTATCGATTAACAGTGTGGCCGACGATGCTTATGTTAATAGCATTCGTTTTCCAGGAGTGACACAGACAGAAAACCGAAGCCAATTGTCTTTTGGTGTTGATGGTACAGTGAACGACGTTCTCTTCGATATTGGCGCGCAGCTCAACACCGGAGATGTGATGGCTGTTCTGGATCAGGAGCCCTATAGGCTTGCCCTTGAGAGCGCTCGCTCTGAAGCTGAGAAAGCGCGGGTTACATTTGAAGAAGCTAAAACAAATTATGAGCGACTCGTGCGGTTGCGTGAAAATAACTCTGTATCTGAACAGAATTTAGATGCTGCCAGATCGACATACGAAAACGCTCAATCGACGCTCCGTGATGCCCTGGCACAAATCAGGCTTGCAGAGCGAAACCTTTCTAAAACCGCTATCAAGGCACCCTATGATGGGGTCATTTCAAGTCGTAGTGTCGAACCCTTCGAAGAAGTCACTGCAAATCAAGTCGCTTTTACATTTGACGGCATGGAGAAGTTCATCGTTGACTCATCAATTCCCGGTGATCTGGCAGAGTATATATCAAATGACAAAGAACTAGAGATCACAGTGAACTATCGGGGGTCATATTTTAATGCCACCGTCGAGCATTTGGGTGAGCGAGCAAACGAGGGATTAAATTTCCCCGTTAGACTTCGTCTCGACACTTCCCGAGAAAAACGCCCTTTGCCAGGATTAGTGGTTAGCGTCAGTTATCGAATGCCCGACGGAGAAGGCGCGATATTTGTGCCTCACAGTGCTGTTGTTGCTGAGCCTACTGATGGGAATCCTTTTGTTTACCAGTACAACGAAAAAACCGGGAGAGTTAGTAAAGCAGGCATCCGTATTGTTAACGCTGAAGAAGGTGGCTACTGGATTAAAAGTGATCTTCAGAAAGGAGATTCGTATGTTGCTGCGGGTGCTGCCTTTATCAGTGAGGGTCAGAAGGTTCGACCGGCTGAGGAAGTACGATAATGTCTATTACTGCTTTTTCGATAAAAAACAGCCGACTTGTTTTATTTATTTTCATAATACTAACGATCACGGGTCTGGCATTATATCCGGATTACCCTTCTCGGGAGGAGCCCACCTTACCTATCAACCAAACCATCATAACGGCTTACCACCCAGCCTTAGATGTTTATGAGACAGAAGCCCTTATTGCACGACCAATTGAGCGAGCGTTGCGAGAATTAGAAGAAACGAAAAATATTACGACCTCAATAAGGGCAGGAGAAATTTATCTCTCTCTTGAAATAAAAGATGGTACGCCAAGTTATTCGCATGCGTGGCTTAGAGTCAGAGCGAGAATGCACGATGTACTTACTGAGTTGCCGGAGGGGGTATCAGGGCCATTCGTTAATGATAATTACGATGCGGTAGCCGTGATGACAGTAGCGCTAAGTGCAACGGATTATTCTTTTAGAGAGTTGAGGGACAAGGCAAATGAGCTTCGCAATTATCTTTATAGTATTCCAGGGATGGACAAAGTTACGTTGCACGGTGTTGCCGATGAACAGATATCAATAGAACTTAAGCCGTTTGTGGCATCACAGTATGCGCTGAACCCTAATGACATCTTTTTACAACTGAGTAAGAGCAATTCTCTCGGGGAAGTAGCGCGTATCAATTTTGATACTCAGCAAAGCCGAATTTTTGTTGAGAGCAGTTATGACGAACTGGCTGAAGTTAAGGAAACCGTGATATCGCTACCAGACGGATCTATGCTTCCGTTGAAAAATATTGCCGATGTCACCAGGGTTCCGGCTAGACCTCTGAATAGTGCAGCATACCTTGATGGTGATCAGGCCATTGTTGTTGCTGGTTATATGGCGCCTGGGCTTAATATGGTGGATTTTAACAAGCAACTGCGCCGTAAGCTGGACGAATGGGGGAGTGAGCTACCGGTAGGTTACCAAATGAAAACCATCACTGATCAGGGGAAAGTCGTTGATCAAGTGATATCGAAAATGATTTCAACGCTGCTCGAAACTATTCTAGTGGTGACGATCGTCACTGTACTTGCCTTGGGTCTTCGTGCGGGATCTTTGGTGGCACTGGCTGTTCCTGTCACGGGTGTTATCACGTTAGTTTTTCTAAGAATTTTTGGCGTAGAACTCAACGAAGTAAGCATTGCGTCGTTCATCATTGCCTTAGGTATACTCGTTGACAATCCCATGGTCATTGTTGAAGACATCTCAAAAAGGGTAGCGCAAGGCGAGGAGAGAGAGTCGGCTGCTTTATCTGCGGGAAAGACTCTGGGGACGCCCATTCTTATTGCTAGTTTAACCGTGATATTGGCTTTTGCTCCCCCGGTGTTCACTGACAATATTACTGCTATTTATATGCAGACACTAACTATTGTCATTGGTGTGATGCTGCTTGTTTCATGGTTTGTCGCTACGATGTTAACACCAATCATGGCTAAATGGTTTATCAATCAATCGTCCAAGACCCGGGGGATCTCTGGCGGTAAACCTTCCTATGTAATGAACGTAATGTCTTCCTTTTGGGACAAGGTTATTTCGCGTCCGAAGTTGTTTCTAAGTGCTTCGGTTTTAAGTCTTGTAGTGGCATTGTTTGTGTCAAGCACCATCCCAGAGGCGTTCTTCCCGCCTTCAGAACGTTCTCAACTACAGATTTCTGTTGAGCTGCCAGCGAACACGCCAGCGGAACAAACGGCTGCTGTAGCTGAAGAGATGACTCAGTGGCTAAGTAATGATGATCGGTTCCCGGAAATTACAGGTGCAACAGCTTATGTAAGTGAAGGCGGACCGCGCTTTATCCTTGGTTTAAACCCTCCTGAACCAGCACCTCACTCGGCATATTTTGTTGTAAACGTCACCAAAGATACGCTTGTCAGCGAGTTTGTCGATAAACTAAGAGCAGAAATGCCTCCTGAGTATCCTTTTGCCGAACTCGAAATCAACCCGTTCTTTATGGGCTCCACGCCGCCAGGAGAGGCCGCTATTCGTCTTATTGGTAACAAGCAATCGAATATTCTAAAGGCTTCAGATGCTATTCAAGGAGCTCTCAACGAGGTAGAGCACACTATTAACGTAAAGCAAGATTGGGAACGTTCCGTTACGAACTTTCTGGTAAAGGTTGATCGTCCCGCAGCTCTATCCACAGGGGTGACTCGTGAGGATATCTTATTAGCACTCCGTGAACATAGTTTGGGAGAAAATGCCTCAGTACTTCGGGAGGGCGAGTATCAAATTCCAATCGTACTGAGCACGAATTTATCGGAGAATTTATCATTATCTCAATTGGAGAATATCCAAGTATTCCCCGAGTCCTCGTCTAAACCGGTATATCTATCTGATATAGCGATCATTGAAACCAGGCATGATCCGTCACTTATTAAGAAGCGCAACCTAACACCGACGGTCACGGTGACAGCATTGAATCCTTCAATGACATCAAAAGAATTAGTTAACTCCATATCAAACACTATTGATGAAGTAAAAGAGCAATTTGGCGTTCAAGTACAGTTTGGTGGTGAGATTGAAGAAAGTGAAGTTACAGCAGAAGCGATATTTGCTTTCTTACCATTGTGTATCTTAGCAATGATTATACTGTTTATTTATAAGTATAATTCGTTTAGAAAAGTGACAATTATCGTCTTGAGCGTACCTTTTTGTGCCATCGGCTTGCTGCTCGCGCTAGTTATCTTCCGTCTTCCTTTCGATTTTATGGCGAATCTGGCCATATTCGCCTTAATAGGGATTATTGTATCGAATGCTATGTTAATTATTGAGCAGGTCGATATTGAAAAAGAATCGGGGAAATCTGAGCTCGATTCCCTTAAATCGGCTTTGATGGAACGATTTCGTCCAATTATGTTAACCCAAATAACAACGATACTTGGACTTCTTCCGTTACTCATAGCGAATGATCCCTTATGGAGATCGTTTAATGTTGTAATTATGGGCGGACTTATCTCGGGTACCGTGGCATCTTTTATCGTTGTTCCAAGCCTGTATGTACTGTTTTTTAATAAAAAGAGCGCGAACGCGTAGGAACTTTTTCATGAATGAGTTGATGCTTTATGTAAGTGTATTTGTTGGGGCCGCGATTCCGGTTCTGGAAGTGTGGATTGCCGTACCTTTAGGAGTAGTGGCCGGTTTGCCGTGGTTCCCCGCAGCTATGGTTGGCTTTATCGGCAACCTTGTATCTTTACTACCGATTATCTACGCCAGTGAAAAAGTAACTGCTTTTGTCCGCCGTTGGCTAAAAAAATCTGAAACTGATGATATAGCTGAATCCGTACCTGAACGTAAAGACAGAAAACACCGAATTCTTGAAAAGTTCGGTGTTCCTGGCTTAGCTTTTCTTGGTCCTTTTCTTATTGGGGTCCATGCTGCGGCCGCATTTGCTATGGCAATGGGAGCTACAAAACGAAGTGTACTATTTTGGTTTACCTTGTCATTGATTTTTTGTTCGTTGCTCTTCGGCTTTCTAGCGGGAATAGGCATTACCGAAGTGTCAGATGGTAAACAGCTACCATTTTCAGGTTAGTGGCTGATGTAGAAAGTGGTTATCAGTTTCAGTGCATCAAAAAATGCAGCTGATAACGAGCACTGACTTTCACATGTGAAAGACACATAGCTAATTTGATCATAAAATGCGCAAAACCCACTCGCGCAAGCCATAAATTTCCAGTAATGACTTGTTTTTTTTAATTTATTTTGATTTTTATCTATTAATTATCAACAAGTTATCATCCACCCTCGCCTTTGTGCCCTTTAAGGGCAATTCCACGGTTCTCCCCCAAGACGAATATTTCCGATGATTACCCCCGATTGATTCACAAAAAATCAGGAGTAGTCATGAAGAAACAGATAACCACCTCAAAAGAGTGTTTGCTGACCTATGAGGAAGTTTGCACTGTTTTGAAAATGTCACAGGCAACTTTACGGCGCTACGTAAAGCAAGGCCGGTTTCCGGCACCAGTGAAGCCAAATCCCAATGGCCGAGCCGTTCGCTTTCGCTACCAGGATGTAAAAGCGTGGCTGGACAAGCTGTGAGAGGGGCTGCGTGATATGCAATACAAACTGCAAGATGACGGGCTCTATGCCTTATCAGGGGACCATTGGCAGCGTGTCGGTGGCTGGATTCAGGTAATGGCTCGCACCAGGCTAACTGACAAACGGCACGGGCACGGAGCGTTGCTGGAATGGCAGAATTTCGATGGTGTGAAGTTACGCGAGGTCGTGTATGCGCGAGATCTCAACAGTGACAATGCCCGGCAGGTACGGGATATGCTGGTTGATACCGGTTATCCACTGACACCCGGGCAGGCGAGCTGGAGCCGGCTTCAGCACTATCTGTTGGAACAGATGGCTCTGGCCGAACCGGCGACAGTGGTTAATCGAACGGGTTGGCACGGTGGAGTATTTGCCACCAGTAACTGGACGATCGGCTCAGCTGAAGAACCGTACCATTTCGTAGGCCAATTATCAGGCTCTCCGACGTTAGAGGAGTCTGGAAGTCTCAGCGACTGGCAGACTTATGTCGGGCAGCTATGCCGAGGCAATCCATTAGCAATATTCAGCATTGGCACGGCACTGGCGGCGCCACTGATTGCATCTGCTGGGATGGAAAATGGCGCTATCCATCTGGTTGGAACATCGTCGACTGGGAAGACGACCTTGTTGCAATTGGCAGCCAGCGTCTACGGGAACAACCGCTATGTCCGCAGTTGGATCTCAACCAGCAACGGATTAGCGGCAGTCTCCTCAGAGCACAACGACATGCTGCTGCCGTTGGATGAGATCGGTATGGCCCGTCCGGAAGACATCGATACGGCGATATATCAGATCATGAACGGCTCAGGGAAGTTACGCGCAAACGTTTCCGGCGAGCTGGCCGCAACGTCGCACTGGCGAACGCTGGTGTTGAGTAGCGGTGAAGTCTGGATTGCTGAGCTGCTTCAGCAGATCGGTAAACCGTTACGCGCTGGTCAGCAAATACGCCTGGTGGAGCTCCCAGTGTTTGGGACCTACGGTGCGTTCGACGAATTGTATGGTCACAAGCATCCTCAACAATTTGTGGACGAGCTTAAATCGTCTTGTCAGCGCTACCACGGCTCAGTCATTCGGGAGTGGGTTTCGTTACTGACCGAGCGTCACACTGAGCTCAGTCAGTATCTAAATCACGAGGTTGGTCGTTTGAGCGGTGCGTGGTCAAACGATCAGATGGCATCCCAGGTGCAACGTGTCATCCGGCGGTTTGCCTTGATAGGTGCAGCACTTTGTCTCGGAAGCAGAAATTTCATCCTACCATGGTCAGAAGAGGAGTCTCTATCGGCAGTCCACAGAACTCTGAAGGCTTGGTTGGATAATAGAGGCCACTCCAGAAACTCTGAGGAATTCCGGCTTCTCAAAGCGCTGGAGCGGGCAATGAAAGTCTGGGAGCGTAGTCTCAGTGATATTGAACAAGCGAGTGGCCAGGGGGGTGCTGGTTTTCGACGCTCACACGATGGGCGCGAGTTGTGGTTGATCTATAAATCGCACTTCCTGAAGCGGCTCGGGCTGCCGACCCATTACATGAGGGAAGTGGAAGTGCTGTTACAGCGTGACTGCCTGGTAAGTAATGAGCGTTCTCGGGGGACCTACAAAACCAGGGTCAATGGAGATTTACAGCGGTTTTTCGCGCTCAGGCCTGACCAAGTTAGGCGGCAACTTGAAGAGCTGGAGAGGGTTGAACATGAGGACTGACGTGGTGTTCCCAATTTCCCAGTTTTCCCACTTTGGTTATGGCGGTGTAGGGGTAGAGCGATGACAGAAAAAGAAATGTTACAGCGAGTATTGCAGGACATGATGATCCTTAAAAAAATCATTTTAGACCATATCAATGATAGCAAGGCGCCGGAGGCCGACAAGGAGATCATGAGCCTTGAGGAGTGTGCGGAATACACTGGGCTAAAGAAAAGCACCCTGTACCAGCTAACCTCCCAAAAGAAGATCCCTCATTTCAAACCAAATGGTCACCGGATTTTCTTTCGCCGTGCAGATATTCTGAAGTGGCTCCAGTCGAATCGGATTGCGACGGCGGACGAGATCGAAAAGGCGGCTGCTCAGCATCTGGTGAGCCATCGAAGACCAGGACGGCGGAGTGTTTGATGTGGGGCAGGTGTAAAGAGGGGCTTTGAAAGCCCCTCTCGTCACTTAGGCTGCACATTCCCCAACCTCGTCCAGTGTCTCCTCAAATATGTCAGGAAAACTCCTCATGGCCTCTGTACGGCGAGTTTCGAGTATGTCCGCATAGATTTCCGTTGTTCTGAGCTCGCTGTGGCCCAGAAGCCGGGACAACGAGTAGATATCCACACCCCTGGCCAGTTGATTGACCGCAAAGGTGTGCCGTCCGGCATGGAAAGTCACACTCTTGGTGATACCCGCTCGCATGACCCATTGCGCCAATGCAACGTTGGTGTAGGAGTCATACTTCAGACCTTTGAATACGCGATCACCCGGCTTGCCGCGATTCTCCAGGTTTAGCAATCTCACAGCCGAGTCTGGAAGATCCAGGTATTGCAGTGAGTTCCCGGCGTTCACAAGCTTCTTCTGCCGAAAAATGATGCGGTAGTGGCCATCGGCGAATTCCTCTATCTCACCCCAGACCAGCTTGTGGATGTCTGACCAGCGAAGGCCTGTGGTGCAGGAGAAAAGGAAAGCCCGCCGCAGCACTTCATACCGGCATTCGGCTTTGGTTAGAGCCCGGACCTCTTCGAGGGTCAGGTAAGTCCGCTTCGTGTTTTCCGGCTTGATGGACTTGACCTGTTGAACCGGGTTGTCACGGACAATGCCATCCCGATAGGCCTGGTTGAGCGCAGCCCGAACCTTGTTGAAGTAACTGCTGGTCGTGTTCTTGGCCAGTTTGGTACCGGATTTGGTGGTGGCTTCATGCTGAAGGTAGTGCCGGAACCCCTCCAGGAATCGCTTATCGACTTGTTCAAAGGTCAGTTCAGACAAGCCATGGAAGCGGTGCAGGTGATGACGGGTGGAGATCCAGATCGAATGGTTGGATTTGCTTCCGGAAGCTTTCTCGTCAGTCAGTTGATCGAAGTAATCGAAGAAGCTGGCAGAAAGCTTGGTCCGATCATCCAAGCCATGTCGTGACGACTCGATTTCCAACAGCCGCTTTGCCCGGATGGCCTCAGCCTTCTGATTCACGGTCTTGTTGTGCTCACGCTCCGCCGGAAGGCGGGGTTTGTCGTAGAGGAACAGGTTCAGGGGCTCATATGAGCGCTTCTGCGCCCGAGAACCGTTCTGACCCGTCTTGGAACCGTGATAGTAGACCAGTCGCAAGGCACGGTGGCCGTTCTTGTCTGGTTCGCGTTTTTGGATAGTGATTTTCATGTTTTGCTCCTTTTGTGCTCCGAGTGCTCCGAAAACTTATACTCGGAGCACACACGGAGCAAGAGGGGGCAAAACGGATCAAACTGCTTGCAAAGAAATAGAATAAATTTCTTTATAAAACAATGTCTTATTTGTATTTGATTGGATGCTTTTCGATCTTTTTGGCAGTTTCACTTCCCGATACAGAAACTGGAAAAGATTCTGCCCAGCAGGTCGTCAGAGGTAAATGCGCCGGTGATTTCCGACAGGCTTTGCTGGACCAGCCGCAGTTCTTCGGCGAGTAACTCTCCGGCCTGAAATTCCCGCAGTTGCTGCTCGCCTTCTTGGAGGTGCTGCTGGGCGGTCTCCAGTGCTTCGATATGACGGCGGCGGGCGATATAGGGGCTGTCGCCGTCTTCAAAGCCAACACAATTTTTCAGATGTTCCCGCAGCAGTTCAATACCGTCGCCCTGCTTCGCGCTGAGGTAGAGTCGTGGTGGTTCGCCCTCTTCCTCTCTCGGCGTCTGTCCGCTGAGATCGCATTTGTTGAAAATCAGGCTGAGTTTTCCGTCGTTGGCGTGAGCTTGGAACGCCTCCGGTATGCTGGCGTTGTCGCTCTGGTTGCTGTCCACAATCAACAGAATGCGGTCGGCCTTGTCGATTTCCTGCCAGGCGCGGCGAATGCCCTCCTGTTCTACCGGATCATCGCTGTCGCGGAGACCGGCCGTATCGATGATGTGCAGTGGCATACCGTCGATAAGAATATTTTCGCGCAGAACATCCCGCGTGGTGCCTGCAATATCCGTGACGATGGCCGATTCTCTCCCGGCCAAGGCGTTGAGCAGGCTGGATTTACCGGCATTCGGCTTGCCGGCGATGACAACGGTCATACCATCGCGCATCAGGCTACCCTGTCGAGCGGACGCCCTTACCCGGTCCAATTGGTGTTTGATGTTGTCGAGGTCGTCGGCGATGCGACGATCGCTGATAAAATCGATCTCCTCTTCGGGAAAGTCGATGGCGGCCTCAACATAGATGCGCAGCACGGTAACGGCTTCCACCAGTTGATCAATTTCGCGGCTGAAGGCGCCGTCCAGCGATCGCATGGCCTGACGGGCGGCCTGTTCTGACGCGCTGTCGATCAGATCAGCAATGGCTTCTGCCTGGGTCAGGTCAATTTTATTGTTGAGGAAGGCGCGTTCGGAGAACTCTCCGGGGCGGGCCATGCGCGCGCCAGAGCGAAGACAGGCTTTCAGCAGCCGATCCATAATTACCGGGCCACCGTGACCCTGGAGTTCCAGCACGTCTTCGCCGGTAAAAGAATTGGGGCCTGGAAAGTAGAGCGCAAGGCCCTGATCGATCACATCGGTCTGGCCGTCGAGCACTTCCCGGAAGTGGGCAAAATGGGCGCGGCGTGGTTCCGGTGCCCGGCTCATCAGCGCCTGGGCAATGCGAAGAGCGTCGGGGCCGGAAATACGCACGATGCCGACGCCGCCCTTGCCGGGAGGCGTGGCAATGGCGGCGATGGTATCGCTGCGGCTCATAATCAGCGGGTCGAAAGACCGGCTTTTTCAATGCGCCGCGTGATGATGTATTGCTGCACAATCGACAGGGTGTTGTTGACGACCCAGTACAGCACCAGACCTGCAGGGAAGAACAGGAAGAAGAAGGTGAACACAATGGGCATCCATTGCATGATCTTCGCCTGCATCGGGTCAGCCGGTGGCGGATTAAGCTTCTGCTGTATGAACATGGAGACGCCCATGATCAGCGGCAGAATAAAGTAAGGGTCCATCGCCGAGAGGTCGTTAATCCACAGCATAAATGGGGCGTGGCGAAGCTCTACACTCTCCATCAATACCCAGTAGAGCGCAATGAACACGGGCATTTGCACCAGCATGGGTAGGCAGCCGCCAATGGGATTGATCTTTTCTTTTTTATACAACTCCATCATGGCCTGGGATTGCTTTTGACGGTCGTCGGCGTAGCGTTCGCGCAATTCCATGAGTTTGGGCTGAACACGGCGCATATTGGCCATTGAGGTAAAGGCTTTGGCGTTGAGCTGGAAGAAGGCGATCTTCACCATCAGCGTCAGTACGATAATCGACCAGCCCCAGTTGCCGAACACACCGTGGATTTTTGTCAGCAGCCAGAACAGGGGTTGGGCAATCCACCACAGCCAGCCGTAATCCACGGTCAACTCGAGGCCGGGGGATATTTCTTCCAGTCGATACTGGTCTTTGGGGCCGATATAAATAGCGGCGTCGATGTCACCCTGCGTGCCTGCTGCCACGCTGGTTGCGGGGGAGGTAAAGCGGGCAATGTTCATGTCGTTGCTGGTGACAACGGTATTGAAGCGGTTGCTGGCCGATTGGTCGGGTACCCACGCACTCACAAAATAGTGCTGGATGATCGCGATCCAGCCCCCTTCCATTTCTTCCTTAACAGGCTTGTCGCGCAGTTTTTGGAAGGGACGCTTATTGTAGGGGTCTTCGCTGGTGGCGTAGGCCACGCCGATAAACGGCTTCATGGCGAACAGACCGTCGTTATTGACACTGGGGTCAGCGCTGTTGCCGCGCTTCAGTTGGCCGAACAGTTGCGCAGAGAACGGCTCAGTAGAGCGGTTATCGATCAGGTATTTCATGCCGATCAGATAGTCACCGCGCTGGAGGGTAAAGCGTTTGATAATGCTGATGTCGTCACTGTAGGCGTAGTGAAGGTCAATGCTCACACTGTCTTCACCGTCGGCGAGAGTCAGGTTTTCCTCGGCGGCGCGGAAGCGGGGGCGGCCATCAGCGGTATCCGTGGCATTTTTGCCGATCAAGCCGCTCTGGGCGGTGAAGCGGCGGCGCTGGTTGTTCTCCAGCAGGACAAAGGCATCGTCTGATTCGAGGCCGTCTTTGTGCTCAAGCATGGCGGCGTACACAATGTCGCCGCCTTGAAGGTCAATTTTCAGATCCAGCACATCGCTTTTCAGCGTCACATAGCGGGCGTTACTGGCGGTGCCGCTCGAGAGCTCAGGCATTGCCTCGGCCACATCATCGTGTGCCGCGGGCAGCTCGCCGTTGGCCTCGGTGGATGGCAGGTCCGCTGCCGGCTCAGAGGTGTTTGTATCAACATCGGCGGCGGCCGCCAGCGGCGCGTTCGGTGAAACGTCGAAGTTTTTCCACTCGACGAGCAGCATCACCGATAAGGCGGCGATAGCGGCAATAAGAAGGTAGCGCTGAATATCAATCATTGCTTGATAGCCTTGGTGGAATTGGAATGGTTGTCGCAGTGCGGACAGGGTGGAACCGGATCATAGCCACCGGGGTGGAAGGGGTGGCAGCGCCCGATGCGGCGCACACTGAGCCAGGTGCCTCGCAAGGCGCCGTGGCGGGAGATGGCTTCGGCAGCGTAGTGTGAACACGTGGGATAGAAACGGCAGTGCGGTGCCATCAGCGGACTGATGCACAGCCGGTAAAACGTAATGCAGGCAATTAATAGGCGCTGCAAGGCGTCAGTCCTCTCGCTGGCGAAGCTGCTTCTCGGCGCATTTTTCAAGCTGTCGCCACAACTGCTTGCAGCAGCGGTGAAGCTCGGCGTTGTCGAGTTGGTCTACTCCCCGACGAGCCAGCACAATAACATCGATACCGGGCAATCGCGACCGCTGTAGGCGGAAGCTTTCTCGAATAATGCGCTTTACGCGATTGCGTTGAACGGCAAGGCGCACATTCTTTTTGGCAATCACTAAGCCCAGACGCGGGTGATCCAGACCATTATTGTTGGCGAGAAACAGCAGCTCGGCGGTCGAGACCTTCAGACGAGAATGATCAAAGACCGCCTGGTAATCGCCGGCATTGAGTAGTCGCAGTGATTTATCAAAGCAGAAGTCCACTGCAATACCAGCATTACCTGCGTGATGGATTAGGCTGACAGTACGGCGCGGCCTTTGGCACGACGACGGTTGATCACCTTGCGGCCGTTTTTGGTTGCCATACGAGCGC
This sequence comes from Spongiibacter sp., assembly GCF_984394615.1. Taxonomy (NCBI): domain Bacteria; kingdom Pseudomonadati; phylum Pseudomonadota; class Gammaproteobacteria; order Cellvibrionales; family Spongiibacteraceae; genus Spongiibacter; species Spongiibacter sp. The sequence goes on from NZ_CFHTQA010000053.1 coordinate 14,841, forward strand.
GGAAACCGTGAGTACGGGCGCGTTTCAGGTTGCTGGGTTGAAAAGTTCTTTTGCTCATCGTTCTGTCCGTTCGTGGTGTCGGATTCGCCAGGAGCACCTCGTGCTTGCTGACGCCAGACCGGAAGCCGGGCCTGGGCGGCAAAAAATCGGATCGCGAATTTTAGTGGAGGGCTGAGGGAATAGCAATGCCTGCAGAGCCTTTAATTTTGCGGCCTGCGGGGTTTCTGCAAGAGACTGGGCAGCGCCCGTGCTACTCAGAATATCGCCTTGTCACATGCTTTGCACATTGTATCCACAGGGAGGTCACAGAGTTATCCACATTTCTGTTGGTGTCTTCGTTGGTGAGCGCCTTTTTGTTACTATATCTCATTGAAAAAATAGTCTTTTTTTGTTTGTTCTTGCTGTTGATAAAATCAAGATAAGTGTGGATAACCCCATTGCTTGGGCGTAGAATCAGCGGTCTGCTCTGGGGTTTTCAGGGCATTGAGGATGCCGGGTTGGCATGTAACCGAATGAGACCAGCCCGACCGGCCCTATCGCGGTGATTGTTAGGCCCTTTGATTATTGGTCGCAGGGCTCACGGCGGGGTCTATCGTGGATATAAGAAAGTAGGAGCGAAATTTTGTCTGAGGGTACATGGCAGCGTTGCGTCGGTCATTTGCAAGAAGAACTGCCAGCTCAGCAATTTAACACTTGGATTCGTCCGTTGCGGCTTGAAGTTGGCGACGGCTGGATCCGCTTGCTGGCACCAAACCGCTTCGTGCGCGATTGGGTCAATGACCGTTTCTTTGCACGTATTCGGGAGCTGGTATCGGAGTTTTCTCCCGAAGAAATGCCTATCAATATTGAGCTTGCAGTCGCTGATCGTCAGCCGCCGCCGGTCTCTGTGCCCCCCTCTCCCCCGGTGACCACAGCGCTAGCGTCGACACCTGGTGCGGCGATGGCACCCCCAGCATCTGTTCAGGAGGAATTTATAGAGGATCCCGGATACCGTGAACCGGAGCCTGTTGTTGCAAGCTCGCCCGTCGCGCCGGCAGTCCAGCGCCAGGTCGAGGTTGAGGGGGGGATCCGTCACCAGAGCTCCCTGATGGATGCCTATACGTTTGAAACCTTTGTGGAAGGCAAATCCAACCAGTTGGCGAGAGCTGCTGCCAGTCAGGTTGCGGAAAATCCCGGGCGAGCCTATAACCCTTTGTTCTTATATGGCGGTGTCGGTCTGGGTAAAACGCATTTGATGCACGCAGTGGGCAATTCACTGATGCAGCAAAACCCCAATGCCCGCGTAGTCTATCTGCACTCTGAGCGCTTTGTGGCCGACATGGTGAAGGCGCTACAGCTTAATGCGATCAATGAATTCAAGCGGTACTACCGGTCGGTGGACGCGCTGCTCATTGACGATATTCAGTTCTTCTCTGGCAAGGAGCGATCTCAGGAAGAGTTTTTCCACACCTTTAATGCCCTGTTGGAGGGTGGTCAGCAGATGATTTTGACCTGCGATCGCTATCCCAAGGAGATAAAGGGTTTGGAGGAGCGCCTGAAATCGCGCTTTGGTTGGGGGCTCACTGTAGCGGTGGAGCCGCCGGAGCTTGAGACCCGAGTGGCGATTCTGTTGAAGAAGGCCGAGCAAGAGAAGATCGCCCTACCCTCCGACGCGGCTTTCTTTATTGCGCAGCGTGTTCGTTCCAATGTGCGGGAGCTGGAAGGTGTGCTGAAGCGAGTGATTGCCAGCTCACGGTTCATGGCGCGCCCCATTGATATTCCGCTGATTAAGGAATCCCTCAAAGATTTGCTTGCCTTGCAGGATAAACAGGTGAGTCTCGATAATATTCAGCGGACGGTGGCGGAGTATTACAAGATCAAGATTTCTGATCTGATGTCAAAGCGGCGCAGTCGTTCGGTGGCGCGGCCCCGTCAGTTGGCCATGGCGCTGTCAAAAGAGCTGACGAACCATAGCTTGCCGGAAATTGGCGAGGGATTTGGTGGTCGGGACCACACCACAGTGCTTCATGCCTGCCGGAAAATCAAAGAGTTGCGCGATAGCGATGGTGACATTCGCGAGGACTACAAGAATTTGATCCGGCTGCTGACAACATGATGTTTTTAATGCACTTTTTGTAATAAAGTGTAGAGATTCCAGCTTTTTCACCAGCGCAGCTCGGCGCTTGGCGGTCAATACGAATAACGGGACGATAGACGATGAAATTTTCCATATCCAGGGACGCCCTCATCAAACCCCTGAACCTAGTAGCCGGTGTGGTGGAGCGCCGCCAGACCCTTCCCATTCTCGCCAATGTGCAGCTAGTGCTGGATGGTCAACAACTTTCACTGACAGGGACGGACCTTGAGGTAGAGCTGATCGGTCGCGTTGATCTGGGTGAAGCGTCAGCGGGCCTGGAAGCTGGCGAAATTACTGTTCCTGCCAAAAAGCTGGTGGATATTTGTAAAGCGCTGCCTGATGGAGCGGTTATTGATGTCAGCCAAGACGAACAGAAGCTGATCATCAAGTCCGGCCGCAGCCGGTTTCAGCTGTCCACTCTTCCCGCCAGTGATTTCCCCAGTGTTGAACAAGGACACGGGGGGCAGCGTTTTACCCTCAAGCAAGGCGATCTTAAGCGTCTGATTGAGCGTACCAGTTTTGCGATGGCTCAGCAGGATGTCCGTTATTACCTCAATGGAATGCTGTTCGAAGTGAGCAACGGGATGTTGCGGGTGGTGGCCACTGACGGGCATCGCCTGGCTATGGCTAGCCTCAAAGGTGATATTAATGTCAGCAACACGGCTCAGGTCATTCTCCCGAGGAAAGGCGTTATCGAGTTGGGCAGGCTGCTCATCAATGAAAATGAAGAAGCCGAGTTATTCGTGGGCAGTAATCATATTCGAGTTGTCACGCCGGAGTTCACGTTTACGTCCAAGTTGATCGACGGCAAGTTTCCGGATTATGAGCGTGTGTTGCCACGCGGTGGTAGCAAGGTGGTTCTCGGTAGCCGTGCTGATCTCAAACAGGCATTTGCGCGCACAGCGATTTTGTCGAACGAAAAATACCGCGGCATCCGCCTTTTGCTGACTTCTGGCAACCTGCAGATTGTGGCTAACAACCCCGAGCAGGAAGAAGCCGAAGAAATCGTAGCCGTGGACTACGAGGGCGATAGCCTGGAAATCGGCTTCAACGTGAGCTATCTGCTGGACGTGCTGTCTGCGATCAATAGCGAATCGGTGAAGTTCACCATGTCTGATTCCAATAGCTCGGCGTTGGTCGAAGAAGCCGAAAACAGCGACAGCCAGTACGTTGTTATGCCGATGAGGCTGTAATGCCAGCGATTGCGACCCGCAATAACGTCAATCGGCTGTCTTCGGGCAGCCGTTTTTGTATCGTAGCCCTTCTATTTTCATGTTGATCCGTGAGTTGCATCTGTCTCACTTCCGCAATCTGGCACAAGCCAGTTTGGAAGATCTGGATCAGTTCAATTTAATCCATGGCCGTAATGGCAGTGGGAAAACCTCTATCCTTGAGGCGATTCATATGCTTTCGTTGACGCGATCGTTTCGGTCACGGCAGGTGGAAAGCATCATCCAGTTTGAGTCGCCAGCATTGGTCGTCCGCGCGTTGCTTGATTCGGGGGGAGACCGCCGGAATCTCGGTATTCAACGGGGGAAGGATAAGTCGCTGGTGCTTAAATACGGCGGCGAGCGATTGCGCTCCTTTACCGACCTTTCCGGTCTGTTGCCGGTTCAGTTGATCAATCCCGATAGTTTTATGTTGCTGGAGGGCTCCCCAGCAGTGAGGCGCCAGTTTTTGGACTGGTCAGTGTTCCACGTGAAACATCTAGGCTTTTATCAGGAGTGGAGTCGTTACAGAAAGGCGTTGAAACAGCGAAATGCCCTCCTCAGACGTGGTAAACTATCCCCTTCCATGCTGGCGCCCTGGGAAGAAGAAATCGCGCTGACAGGGGCTAAAATTACGGCCATGCGCAGGCGGCAGTTCGAGTTGACGGAAAAGGCGTATCAGGCAATTTCCGCCGAGTTGCTGGCAAGCTTGGGTGACGCGTCTTTCCAGGGGCATGATGTTTCCTTGTCGATGCGCTTTTCGCCCGGCTGGGATGATCGCGAGGGTGAAGGCGGTGAAAGTGCTCTCCTCCAGATTTTGGAGCAGGCTCGGGAGCAGGATGCCAGGCAGGGGTTTACCCGAGTTGGGCCTCATCGTGCCGATATCCGCTTTTCCATGAGCGGTTTGCCCGCTCAGGATGTGTTATCCAGAGGGCAGATAAAAACCGTTGTTTGTGCGTTGAAATTGGCGCAGGCGAAGATGTTGATCGCCGAGGGTTTGGATGTGGCGCTGCTGCTGGATGACCTCCCGGCTGAGCTGGACAGACAGCGTAGAGCTGCTCTGTTTTCGGTGGTGTCCCAGTTGGGCGCGCAGGTTTTTGCAACATCCATAGATGAGTCCGATCTGGACGAGGCGTGGTTTGCTTGCGCTGAAAAAGTGAAAAGGTTTCACGTGGAACATTGCTGTCGAGGCAATGCCGAGGCAGAAAAATAGGCTTGCTGCAGGGCAAGGCGCTGGTGTTAGAGGCAAAGAATGACTGACGAAAACAAAAACTACGACTCCTCAAGTATCAAGGTGCTTAAAGGTCTGGACGCAGTAAGAAAGCGGCCAGGTATGTACATCGGTGACACCGACGACGGAACCGGGCTCCACCATATGGTGTTTGAGGTCGTCGATAACTCCATTGACGAAGCCCTGGCCGGTTACTGCAGCAAAATACAAATTACCATTCACCCCGATGAATCTATTACGGTAAGCGATGATGGCCGTGGTATTCCGACTGAAATTCACGAAGAAGGGGTTTCAGCAGCCGAAGTAATCATGACCGTTCTGCACGCAGGCGGTAAGTTTGATGACAATACCTACAAAGTGTCCGGTGGTCTTCACGGCGTCGGGGTGTCGGTGGTCAATGCCTTGTCAGAAGAGCTGCGTCTGACTATCCGCCGCGGTGGCAAGGTTCATGAGCAAATTTACAAACACGGCGTCCCTCAAGCTCCACTGGAGGTGATTGGCGATACTGAGCGCAGCGGTACCGAAGTGCGCTTTAAGCCGAGTAAAGAAACATTCACCAACATCGAGTTTCATTTTGACTACCTTGCCAAGCGGATTCGTGAGCTGGCTTTCCTTAACTCCGGCATCAACATTGAGCTTCACGACGAGCGCAGCGGTGAAAAGGAAACCTTCTGTTACGAAGGTGGCTTGAGTGCCTTTGTTGGCTACCTGAACAACAATAAGTCGGCGATTAACAATGTCTTCCATTTCAATACCGAAGCCGATGGCATTGGTGTCGAAGTCGCATTGCAGTGGAATGATAGCTTTCAGGAAAACATCTTCTGCTACACCAACAATATTCCCCAGCGGGATGGGGGTACGCACCTTGCGGGCTTCCGTGCTGGCCTGACTCGCAATCTCAACAACTACATTGAAAGCGAGGGCCTGGCTAAAAAGGCCAAGGTCTCAACGACCGGTGATGACGCGCGTGAAGGTCTGACGGCCGTGATTTCGGTGAAAGTCCCCGACCCGAAATTCTCTTCTCAAACCAAAGACAAGCTGGTTTCCAGTGAGGTGAAGACAGTTGTCGAGCAGGCGATGGCGGCTAAATTTGGCGATTTCCTGCTGGAAAGTCCGAATGAAGCCAAGCAAATTGTGCAGAAAATGCTGGATGCCGCCCGTGCAAGGGAAGCCGCCCGTAAAGCCCGCGAGATGACTCGACGCAAAGGGGCTCTGGATATTGCCGGGCTGCCTGGGAAGCTGGCTGACTGTCAGGAAAAAGACCCTGCCCTATCAGAACTGTACCTGGTGGAGGGTGACTCGGCCGGTGGTTCAGCCAAACAAGGCCGTGATCGGCGAACGCAGGCCATTTTGCCACTCAAAGGTAAAATCCTTAATGTTGAAAAAGCCCGCTTCGATAAGATGCTGTCCTCCGCCGAGGTGGGCACCATCGTTACCGCGCTGGGCTGCGGTATTGGTAAAGAAGAGTTTAATCTGGAAAAGCTTCGCTACCACCAGATTATTATCATGACGGATGCGGATGTCGACGGCTCCCACATTCGCACACTGCTGCTCACCTTTTTCTTCAGACAGATGCCTGAGCTGATCGAAAATGGCTATGTGTATATTGCTCAGCCCCCCTTGTATAAAATTGGTCGCGGCAAGCAACACCAGTACCTGAAAGACGAAGGGGCATTGGCGAACTATTTGACGCAAAACGCCCTGGAAGGTGCCTCACTGTATGTGAATCCCGATGCAGCGCCGATCAGTGGTGCGGGATTGGAAACCCTGGTTAACAGCTATCGTAAAGTTGAGGATATTACTCAGCGGCTGTCGCGCATCTATCCTGCTCGCTTGTTGCGCGAATTGGTTCATCTGCCAACGGTAACACCGGAGCAGCTTTCTGATAGAAGCGCGATGGATAGCTGGGCAACCGCGATGGCTGAAATGACGGTAGAGCTGGAAGCCCGCGATGCGCAGCACCGCTACGACGTGCGGATTGTGGAAGACGCCGAACTGCAGATTTTTGTGCCTGAAGTGCAGATTACTTCGCACGGAGTGAGCACTAACTATCGATTTGGGCGAGACCTGTTCAAGTCCGCAGACTACCAGGCTATTGCTGAACTGGGAGAAAGCCTGAAGGGGCTGCTCGAAGAAGGCGCCTACATCAAGCGTGGTGAGCGAACTCAGGAAGTCGAGTCGTTTGACGAGGTGATGCAGTGGTTGATGGCTCAGGCGGAGCGCGGCGTGAACATTCAGCGCTATAAAGGTCTGGGAGAAATGAATCCGGATCAGCTCTGGGAAACCACTATGGACCCGGATGCCCGCCGCATGCTGCGTGTCACGATTGAGGATGCGATTGCCGCTGATCAGATATTCACTTGTCTGATGGGCGATCAAGTAGAGCCTCGTCGGGACTTCATCGAAAGCAATGCACTGAAGGTGGCCAACCTCGACGTGTAATGCTGACATCTGTCTGTCCCGTCCTGACATAGGTTGTCAGGTTTCAAGGAGCCGCTTCCGTATAGGAGG
>NZ_CFHTQA010000054.1:0-20780 GCF_984394615.1 Spongiibacter sp.
TAGGCATACCCCGGCAGTTCGTGCTCTACCAGGCGAATTTCATAGATGAAATTCACGTCGCCCTGCCGTTGAACCTCCAGGCAGATCCGCGGCATAGCCGGGTCGTCTGTCACACTGGTTCGCCAGTTTTCGCGGCGCAACTCGCCTTCTACCCAGCTCATTGCGTCACGCACCGTGGTATTGATGAAGGTCTCGACGTCTTCCCGGCGAGGAAAGCTAATCAGCGTCTTCAAACGCTGCCGCCAGAGCTCCGGCCCGGCAACCCCGGTAAAACGACTCTGCACCCCGACGCGCAGACTGTCGTGACGATGGCTTTCAATAATCAATGCCCGCCAAAGCCCTACGGCCGATGCAATCATAATCAGCGCGAAAGGCAGAGCACTGATAATACTCATGGTCTGCAGCGCGCTGAGACCACCGGCCAGCAACAGTGTCGACGCCACAATCCCCTCAGCCGAGGCCCAGAATACGCGCTGCCAGACCGGCGTGTGGATCGAGCCGCCCGATGCCAGTGAATCGATCACCAGTGAGCCCGAATCCGATGAGGTGACAAAAAAAGTGATGATCAAAAAGACGGTAATCAGCGAAACAATCGAGGAAAAAGGCAGGTGCTCGTAGAGCTGGAACAAGGCAATGGTGTGGTCGGCCTGCACCTGATGAATCAGCGCTTCGTAGCCTTCGTTCATGATCAAGTGCAGGGCGGTATCACCGAAGATCGAAAACCACAGAAAGGTGAACATCGAGGGCACAAACAGCACGCCCAGCACGAACTGACGAATGGTTCGACCCCGGCTGATTTTGGCGATAAACAAGCCCACGAAAGGCGCCCAGGCAATCGTCCAACCGAAGATAAACAGCGTCCAGTTACCAATCCAGTCACTGCGACTATACGCCTGAAGATTAAAGGTTCGCTCGACAATATGGTTGAGGTAGCTGCCGGTATTTTGCAGGAAGCTCTCCAGAATATGGATCGAAGGCCCGGCCAGGAACACGAAAATCATCAGCGCAATCGCCAGCGTCATATTCAAGATAGACAGGCGCTTGACGCCCTTATCCATCCCGGCCACTACCGAAAGAATCGCCAGACAAGAGATAATGACGATCGCGATGACCTGCACCGTGCTCCCTATCGGAATCTCAGGCCATAAATAGTGCAGGCCGGCATTAATCTGGGCCACGGATAAGCCCAGCGTGGTGGCAATACCGAACATGGTGCCAAGAATCGCAAACACATCCACCGCGTGACCAATCGGTCCATAGATGCGATCGCCGATCAGCGGATAAAGCGCCGAGCGGATCGACAGCGGCAAGCCGTGGCGAAACGCAAAGTAGGCCAGCACCAGCCCCACCAATCCGTAGATCGCCCAGATGTGAAACCCCCAGTGGAAGAAGGCAATCTGCATCGCCTGGCGCGCGGAATCGACTGTCAATGCCGCGCCCTGCGGCGGCGATGAGTAGTGCAATACCGGTTCGGCCACCCCGAAAAACAGCAGTGCGATGCCATAGCCCGCCGAGAACAACATGGCGAACCAGGCCGGGAAGCTGTATTGCGGCTCGGCGTGATCCGGGCCGAGCTTGATCCGCCCCCAGGGGCTGAGCGCAACGCCAACGATAAACAGCAGAAACAGCGCCACAGACAGCATGTAAAACCAGCCAAAACTGCGGGTGACATACGACAGACTTGAGGAAAAGACTTCGCCCGCCAATTGCGGGTTACTGACGGTGCCCAGCACCAGAAGGACAATGACCACAACGGCGGGGACAAAGACCGGAACCAGCACCGTCGACTGGCGGTGGGACGGCTTTTCCATAGCGTTTTCCTTGTTTTTGGGTGTATTTACTTATTCAGTCTTAACAGATTGGGGCGTCTATTAAAAATCGTTGCGCCGATTTGGGCGGCGGAGGGCGTGCTATCTCCGCCCAGCAGCGCTATCATTCTCAGCCCGGTTGTTTTCCCCACATTCCCTGTAGAGAGACGTGATGAGCGGTACCTTATTTGTGATCTCGGCCCCGTCTGGCGCCGGGAAAACCAGTCTGGTAAAGGCACTTACTGAGTCCTGTGATCAACTACAGGTTTCCATCTCCCACACCACACGCCCGATGCGGCCCGGCGAGGAAGATGGCGTGAACTACCACTTTGTATCGAAGCCGGAGTTCGAGGCCATGCTCGAGAAATCAGCGTTTCTCGAGTACGCCGAAGTGTTCGATAACTTTTACGGCACGTCCCAACGCTGGGTGGAAGATACGCTGGCCACGGGTCACGATGTGATTCTGGAGATCGACTGGCAGGGCGCGCAACAGGTGCGCAAACTGATTCCTGCAACCACCGCCATCTTCATTCTCCCCCCCTCCAAAGAAGCATTGCAGCAGCGGCTGACCGGCCGCGGTCAGGACGACGACGCCGTGATCCAACGCCGCATGGCCGCCGCCGTGGAAGAGATGTCGCACTATGTCGAGGGGGATTACATGATCATCAACGACGATTTCGACGTCGCGCTGGAGGAGCTGAGGGCCATTCTGGTCAGCCACCGGCTGCAAATGCCCAAGCAGGAAAAACGCCATCGCGAGCTGCTCGCATCACTGCTGACATAGCCTCGCGCTTTTTGATAGACTGTGGATAACTGTCGGTGGCGTTCACGGCCACTGAGACTCAGCAAATCAGGATGCAATCATGGCCCGTATTACTGTAGAAGACTGCCTGTCGGCAGTAGATAACCGTTTTGAACTGGTAATGGTATCGAGCAAACGTGCCCGCGCCATCGCCACTGGCGGCAAAGACCCCCTCGTTCCCGAGGAAGGCGACAAGCCGACTGTACTGGCACTGCGCGAGATTGCCGACGGCAAAATCACCCGCGAAGAAATTATGGCTGCCGACGCTGCCGCAGAAGAACCTGAGCTGGACCTGGGCGTCGAACTGGATCAGCAAGCGCTGTAATTTCCCATGAGCCAGGGGCGTCGATGCACCAATACAGCTTCTTCAATCCGCAGCACAGCAAACCGGAACCGGCGCAGTCCATCGACGCCCTCGCCGACAATCTGAGCAGTTACCTCCCCGCATCGCAAATCAATCAGGTGCGGCGCGCCTATTACTACGCTGAACAGGCGCACGAAGGGCAGAACCGCCGCAGCGGCGAGCCCTACGTTACCCATCCGCTGGCGGTTGCCGGCATCCTGTCGGAGATGCACCTCGACGCCCAGAGCCTGATGGCAGCGATGCTGCACGATGTCATCGAAGACACCGCTATCAGCAAGCAGGACCTGACTGAGCAGTTTGGCGATTCGGTCGCCGAACTGGTGGACGGGGTCTCCAAGCTGACCCGAATCGAGTTTCAGTCCAAAGCCGAGCAACAGGCGGAAAACTTCCAGAAAATGGCGCTGGCAATGGCCCGCGACATTCGCGTCATCCTCGTCAAACTCGCCGACCGCCTGCACAATATGCGCACCCTGGGGGTGATGCCGCCGCCCAAGCGTCGCCGCATCGCCCGCGAAACCCTGGAAATTTATGCGCCGATTGCCCAGCGTCTGGGGATGCACAATATCCGCGTGGAGTTTGAAGATCTCGGCTTTCAGGCCATGCACCCCATGCGGATATTGTGCATCAGCAAGGCGATTCGGACTCGCTTTGGCGACCGCAAGAAAACCATCGACCAGATTCGCGAAAGTCTGGAAAACTGCTTGCTTGAAGAAGGCCACAAGGCCGAAGTAATTGGCCGCGAAAAGCACCTGTTCAGCATCTACAGCAAGATGCGCAACAAGCGAAAATCACTGAAAGAGATCATGGATCTCTATGCCTTCCGCATCGTGGTGGACTCGGTCGACACCTGCTACCGCGTACTGGGCTGCGTCCACGGACTCTACAAACCGGTGCCCGGCCAGTTCAAAGATTACATCGCCATTCCCAAGGCCAACGGCTACCAGTCTCTGCACACCGTGCTGTTCGGCATGCAGGGCGTGCCCATCGAAATTCAGATTCGCACCCGCGATATGGAAGAGATGGCCAACAATGGTATCGCCGCACACTGGCTGTATAAGTCCAGTGAACAAGAGCCGAAAGGGAACTCCAGCCACGCCCGCGCCCGTCAGTGGGTGCAGGGTCTGCTGGAAATGCAGGAGCGCGCAGGCGACTCGCTGGAGTTCATTGAAAACGTCAAAATCGACCTGTTCCCCGACGAGGTGTATGTCTTCACCCCGCGTGGCGACATCATGGAACTGCCCGCCGGGGCGACGGCTGTCGACTTTGCCTATGCCGTGCACAGCGACGTGGGCAATAGCTGTGTTGCCTGTCGCATCAACCGCCGCCTGGCGCCGCTGTCTGAGCCCTTGCAAAGCGGTCAGACCGTAGAGGTCATTACCACTCCGGGCGCCCAACCGAATCCCGCCTGGCTTAACTTCGTGGTCACCGCGAAAGCCCGAAGCGGTATTCGCCACTTCCTCAAACACCAGCGCCGTGCCGAAGCCGTGTCACTGGGCAAACGCATGCTGGAGCGTGCACTGGCGAGCATGGACGAAGCACTCGATAACTTCGAGGATGCGCACCTGACACAACTCGTCGATGCCACCCACGCCAAGTCGGCGGAAAATATTTTTGAGCAGATCGGCCTCGGTAATCGGGTGGCCTACCTGACCGCTCGCCAACTGCTTAACCTGCGGGACGACCGCAGTGAAGAGGAAGACAGCAGCCTGCCCGCCGCCAGCCAGCGACAGACGATGGTCATTCACGGCACCGAAGGCTTCCTGGTCAACTTTGCTCGCTGTTGCTACCCGATTCCCGGCGACCACATTGTGGGGATTGTCAGTTCGGAGAAGGGCGTGGTGGTCCATTGCGAGAACTGCCACAACAGCATCGAGCTGCGCAGCACACCAGAGCGCGTCGTACCACTGAGCTGGGCCGACGATATCGATCGCGACTTCTCGGTGGAGCTGAAAGTTGAATTGAGCAAGCAGCGCGGCATTATTGCAGTGTTAGCGACTCGGGTAAACGGCGCTGAAGGCAGCATTGAAAAGATCAGCGTCGAGGACGAAAACCCGAAAATCAGCACCATTCATCTGGTCATCGGTGTTCGCTCTCGGGTACACCTGGCCAGCATCATGCGACGCATTCGCAATATTCCCGCCGTTTTGAAAGTGACCCGCGAGCGCCATTGATCCGCGCCGTCAACACACTGCAACAAGGAACATCACTGTGAGCAAAGAAATCATCAGTACCCCCAACGCACCGGCAGCCATCGGCCCCTACTCGCAGGCGGTGAAAACCGGCAACATGGTGTTTCTGTCCGGACAGATTCCCCTGCTTCCCGAGACCATGGAAATGATCGAAGGCGGTGTGACCGAGCAGGCCCAGCAGGTATTTAAGAATCTCAGCGCCGTTGCCGAGGCCGCTGGCGGCAGCCTCAACGACGCAGTGAAAGTGAATATCTCTCTGACCGATCTCGGCGATTTTGCCGCCGTGAACGAGGTGATGGCCTCAGTCTTCGACGAACCCTACCCCGCCCGCGCCTGCGTGCAGGTTGCCGCCTTGCCCCGCGGCGCCATGGTGGAAATCGAAGTCATTCTGGCGTTATAAGTCGTCGGGCCTGAATCCCTCCAGCACCGTTGCGAAGCCCTTTTGGTAGTTGGGGTAACGCAGTTCGTAACCACTCTCGCGCAGTCGGCGGTTGGCACAGCGCTTACTGCCCGTGCGGGCGATCGGCGCGCCGCCCTGTTCATAGGGAACATCGAGCTGATCGGCCAGCCAGCGCTGCACGTCCTGAATGGCTACCGGTTCGTCATCGCTGGCCAGATAGCAGGCCTCCAAGGCCTCACCGGCATCGGCCCGCTCAAGCAAGTGGCAGAGGAAACCCACGCAGTCGTCCCGATGAATCCGGTTGCTGTAGTGCAGCGGCTCTGTCGGCGCACATTCCCCGTTATGCACCTTCTTCAGCATCTGAAACCGTCCGGGGCCGTAAATCCCAGTGAAGCGCACCACTGAGCAGGGCGTGCCGCTGCCCAGCGCCAACTGCTCGCCGCGCAGCAGGCTTTTACCCGCAAAACGCGGCGGTTCGGTGGGGCTGTCTTCATCTACCCATTCGTGTTCACGCTGGCCGTAGACGCCGCTGCTGGAAACAAACAACAGCCGCTTCGGCGCAGGAGAAATTGCCGCCAGCAACGCCGACATGGCGCGCTCAAAAATGCGCTGATAGCCGTCCTCGGTATAAGACGCTGGCGTCAGTGTCATCAGCACATAGTCGGCGCTCAGCGGCGGCAGCGCAGCCAGGCTCTCTGGATCACTCAGGTCTGCGGCGATACCGCTAACCCCTTCGGGCAGCTTGTCCGTCTGACGGCGCAGACCCTGCACCTGCCAGCCGCGTTGCAAAAAATGCTCGGCGACACCGCTGCCAATATCTCCGCAACCGACAATCAAAAGCCGTTTCTGCTCAGCGCTGCTCATACTGTTCCCACCTCGGTTCAAGCCTCGACGGGGCTCAGGCATACTAGGGCCTGCCCCGATATCGGCCCAGCAGCATACCGCAGAGGACAGACCATGACAGCACCCGCCCGCTATATTGCCGTCGACGACAACCACGGCCTGCATATCGAACACCACAATCCCGGTCAGCCCGGCCCCGGTGAAGTGTTGATTGCCGTGAATGCCGCGGGCATCAACCGCCCGGACCTGATGCAGCGCTACGGACTGTATCCGCCACCGGCTGGCGCCAGTCCAATCCTGGGGTTGGAAGTCGCCGGTACCGTGATTGCCACCGGCGAAGGGGTCAGCGGCTGGAAGCCCGGCGACCGGGTCTGCGCCCTGTGCAACGGCGGTGGCTACAGTGACCGCGTCCTGGTCCCCGCCAGTCAGTGTCTGCCCATTCCCGGCGCCCTGAGCGATGTCGAAGCCGCCGCCCTGCCCGAAACCTATTTCACCGTCTGGTACAACGTCTTCGAACGCGGCGCTCTGCGCCCCGGCGAACGCTTTCTGGTTCACGGCGGCAGCAGTGGCATTGGCACCACCGCCATCACCCTGGCCGGCGCGATGGGCGCCACCGTCTACGCCACGGCGGGCAATGCCGACAAGTGTGCCGCCTGCGAATCACTGGGGGCCAGTCGCGCGATCAACTACAACGAAGAAGACTTTGTCGAGGTGCTGAAAAAAGACACCGAGGGACAGGGCATCGACGTGATTCTCGACATGGTCGGCGGCGACTATGTGCAGCGCAATTTTGAGGTGGCCGCCATCGAAGGCCGCATCGCCAATATCGCCTTTCAGGGCGGCTTCCGCAGCGAAGTGAATTTCCTGCCGCTGCTGATGAAGCGTCTTGTGCTCAGCGCCTCCACCCTTCGCGCCCAGAGCAGCGAGCAAAAAGCGGCCATAGCCAATGCCCTGCGCGAACGCGTCTGGCCCCTGCTGGGACGCGGCGAACTCAAGCCAGTGATCGACAGCGTATACCCCTTTGCAGCCGTGGCCGAAGCCCATCAGCGTATGGAGAGCGGCGCCCACATCGGCAAGATCGTGCTCGATCTGAACGCAGACTGACAATCAAGTAGGCAGCAGCCTGGGGGCGTTGTACACTGGCCCGCATAATAGTTAAAGACTATCGCAAAAGGCCTTTTTGTGACGCTCACCGAATTACGCTACATCATCGCCCTGCAAGAAACCGGGCATTTTGGCAAAGCCGCCGAGCAGTGCCATGTCAGCCAGCCCACGCTCAGCGTGGCCATTAAAAAGCTGGAGGACGAACTGGAAGTCTGCCTGTTCGAGCGCAATCGCGGGCAGGTCACCACCACGCCCATCGGCGAACGCATTATTGCCCAGGCCCGTCACGTGCTTGAGCAAGCTGAGCACATCCGCGAGCTGGCCGAACTGGGTCGCGACCCGTTGGGCAGCCCGCTATCGCTGGGCGCCATCCATACCGTGGGCCCCTACCTCTACCCCCGCGCCATTCCGCAGATCCGCGAGCTGGCGCCGCAGATGTCACTGTATATCGAAGAGAATATGACCGCCGTGCTGCGCGAGCGCCTGCGCAGCGGCAAGCTCGACGCCATCATCATTGCCCTGCCGTTTAACGAGCCGGAAGTCGTCACTCAGCCACTCTACGAAGAGCCCTTTGTGGTGCTGCTGCCCAGTGATCACCCGCTGGCCGCCAAGCCCGCCATCGACCACAACGACCTGACCCAGCAAAATGTGCTGCTACTGGGCGAAGGGCACTGCTTCCGCGATCAGGTACTGGATGCCTGCCCGGGATTGCGCCAGCACATGGCCAAGAGTGACCGCTTACTTCAATCCGTGGTTGAGGGCAGCTCGCTGGAGACCCTGAAGCATATGGTTGCCTCCAAACTGGGCATCAGCATCCTGCCGCTCTCCGCTGCACAAATCGGCACCTACGGCGGCGGCCTGCTCTGCACCCGGCCCTTTGCCGGCGCGCCACCCACCCGGCAAATCGCGCTGGCCTGGCGGGCCAGCTTCCCCCGGCATCAGGCCATTGATGTGATCAGCCGCGCGGTGAAGCAGATCAGCGCACAACTGCCCGCCACCGCCGCCTGATGACCGAAGCCCTGCACCAGGTCGACATCGGCGCCCTGAAGGGCGTTGGCCCACGCCTGCGGGAAAAGCTTCAGGGGCTGGGCCTACGCAATGTTCAGGACCTGCTGTTTCACTTGCCACTGCGCTACCAGGACCGCACCCGTATTTGCCCAATCGGTGGCCTGCAACCCGGCGCCGACGTGGTCATTGAAGGGGAGATTCTGGCCGCCGATATCGTCTTTGGTCGCCGCCGCAGTCTTGTCTGCCGGCTGCGCGACGGCACCGGCACCACCACCCTGCGCTTCTTCCATTTTAACGCTGCACAAAAGCAACAGCTCAGCAAAGGCGCTCGCCTGCGCTGTTTTGGCGAAGCCCGGCGCGGCGCCAGCGGGCTGGAGTTCTACCACCCGGAATACCGGGTGCTCGACAGCGCCGTCTCACTGCCTGTGGAAGACCGACTTACGCCGATTTACCCCAGCACCGAGGGCTTTGCCCAAACTCGCTGGCGCAGCCTCTGCGAGCAAGCGCTCAGCTATCTCGACCGTCACCCTATCGCCGAATGGTTGCCGCCCACGGCGCTGCCCGGCCGCTGGACACTGGCCGAGGCCCTGCGCTATCTGCATCATCCGCCGGTCGACGCCTCGCTGACTCAACTTCAGCAAGGACTGCACCCCGCCCAGCAACGACTGGCCTTCGAAGAACTGCTGGCCCACAACCTTGCCCTGCAACAACTGCGCAAGCAGGCCCAGCGTCTGGCGGCCCCGATGCTGGACGGTCCCGACGCGCTAGAGCAGGGCTTTCTGCAGCAGCTCGGCTTTACCCTGACCGGGGCGCAACAACGTGTCGTCGCCGAAATTCGCAGCGACCTGCTGCGCGCCAGCCCCATGCTGCGGCTGGTACAGGGGGATGTCGGCAGCGGCAAAACCGCGGTGGCGGCAATGGCCGCGCTGCGCGCCGTAGCCAGTGGCTATCAGGTCGCCATAATGGCGCCCACCGAAATTCTCGCCGAACAGCACTTCCAGAGCTTTGCAGGCTGGCTGGCCCCACTGGGCCTGGAAGTCGCCTGGCTCAGTGGAAAACAGAAAGGCAAAGCCCGCGCCGCCGCCCAGCAACGCGTTGCCGAGCACAGTGCCCACGTGGTGGTGGGCACCCACGCGCTGTTTCAGGACGAGGTGGTGTTCGCCCGACTGGGACTGGTGATTATCGACGAGCAACACCGCTTTGGTGTGCATCAGCGTCTGGCGCTGAAACAAAAAGGCGAGGCACAGGTGGGCCAGCCCCATCAGCTCATCATGACCGCCACGCCGATTCCGCGCACACTGGCAATGACCGCCTACGCCGACCTCGATACCTCGGTGATCGACGAACTGCCACCGGGGCGCAGCCCGGTGAATACCGTGGTACTGGCCAACGACCGGCGCGAGCAGATTATTGAGCGACTGCGCGCCGTGTGCCTGAGCGGCCAGCAGGCTTACTGGGTATGCACGCTGATTGAAGAGTCCGACAAACTCCAGGCCCAGGCCGCAGAGGTAAGTTGGGAGCTATTGCGCGACGCCCTGCCCGAGCTGAGCGTCGGGCTGGTCCACGGCCGGATGAAACCCGCAGAAAAAGCGGCGGTGATGGCCGAATTTAAAGCGGGCACACTGAACCTGCTGGTGGCCACCACCGTCATCGAAGTGGGCGTGGATGTGCCCAATGCCACCCTGATGATTATCGAAAACGCCGAGCGCCTGGGCCTGGCCCAGCTCCACCAGTTGCGCGGCCGGGTGGGTCGCGGCAAACAGCAGAGTCACTGCGTACTGCTCTATCAAAGTCCGCTATCACGCAATGGCCGCCAGCGGCTGTCGGCCCTGCGCGACAGCAATGACGGTTTTGTGATCGCCGAACAGGACCTGCAACTGCGCGGCCCCGGCGAGGTGTTAGGCACCCGCCAGACCGGCCTGATGAGTTTTAGGATTGCCGACCTGCAGCGCGACGATCACCTGCTGGACAGCGTGCGTGAACAGGCGCAGATACTGCTGCGCGATCACCCCGAGCACGTCCAACCGCTCATCGACCGCTGGCTGGCCGACCGCAGCCTGTACGCCAGCGTGTAGTGGACTGGCAGGGGACTATAGTCGGGGGCTAGAGTCGCGCATTAAAAGAATTCGTATTCCAGCAGCAGACGAATCGCGTGGTCCGCACTGTCGCGGTCCAGTCCGGCAATGGCCGCCAGCTCCCAACGCAACGAGCGTCCCGCCGCTAGCTTCACCGTGCCATAAAGTGCGGGGCCTATGCCCCGGTAGTCCTCGCCAAGGAACAGCTCCACCCCCGGCTCCAGCACCGCCCGATAGCGGTAGCGCGCCTGCAATGCCAGCCTCGTCTCCAGCTCACTGCGCAAGCCTTTCTGTTTTTCGTGAATCAGCGAGGCATTGGCAATGCCCTGCCAGGATGTCCAGTCTTTCTGTGCCAGCAGCGACACCGCCAGTTCACGCTCGTCACCCTCACGGTCCTGTTCATATTCCAGCTGCAGTCCCCAATCACTTTCGTACTCTCCCTGCTCGGTAAGCTGCCAGCGCGCCTCCAGCTCCAGCGCCTCAATACGGTCGCTGAACTGGGTATCGGCGGCAATGACATAGGCTTCCAGTGCCACTCGCTCGCTGATCGCCGCGCCAAAGCCCAGCTTTTGCACATGCAGACCTTCAGGCGCCTGAAGGCCGCCGTCAGCCTGGATATAGCGGTATTCCAGTTCCTTCTCCAGCGGCTGCACGTAGGGCGAATAGAGACGATCCACCGGCAGGCCGTCCGCCCATAATGGCGTGCTAACGCCCAGCGCAAGCCCCCAGACCAGCCGCCGCATCATGCGGTGCTCCCGTTTCGCCGCCATTGCCAGAACAACACCGACGTCATCAATAACACACTCCCGCCATACGCCCACAACTGCGCGGGCGCGGGTGTCGCTTCATACCCCAGCATGGCATAGAGGAGTTGTCCGGCCACACCCTCCTCAGGCAACCAGCCCGAGCTATCCCACACCCTGCCACCGGGAAGATAATCCGCCTGTATCAGCAGCCCCGACGCCTGCAAGATCATCGCGCCCGACACCACCGTCAGCAGCACGAAAATGGCGCGATAGCCCCACTTCGACGGCAGCAAACACAAGGCGTAATACAGCAGTGCACCGGCACTGGCGCCAATACCCAGGCCGATCAGCGAGCCGCGATACAGGCTGCTGCGCACATCGTCGTGCTGCTGAAACGCGGAGATGTAGAGAATGATTTCCTCGCCCTCGCGACTCACTGCCACCGTCACTGCCGTTGCCATCAGCACACCCATCAGCACCGTGTGGGACGACTCGCGCAGCGCCAGCACGCCGATACACAGCAGCGCCAGATAAAGCACGCCATGTAGAAAGGCCAGAAACAGCTCTTGCCCAACCCCATCGGCCATCTCGGAGATGGCGCCCATGCTGCGCGCAATAAGCAGCGACGCCAACAGACCAGCAATCAGGCCCCACAACAGACCTCGTCGACTGCCACCCTGCATTTGCCTGAGCGCGGCGAGCACGCTGATCAGCAGCGCGGCTTCCAACACTTCTCGCAATACAATAATGACACTGGTTAATAACATGACAACTTCTCTATGCCGCTATTCAGCGATCATCGTGCCCTGGGCCGTTTTGGGATTGAACTCGCCAAAAAAGGGATACTCACCCGGTGCCAGCGGGCCGATAAAAATAATCGCCTTGCGCTTACCGAGGATGACTTTTTCGCGATTCAGTTCGTAGCTCTCGAACTCTTCCGGCGTGGGGTCCTGATTGTCGACTCGCAGCTTGAATTTGACGTTAGCAGGCACCTTAAGCTGCGAGGGATAAAACAGGTGGTCGCGGATCACCAGCTCGACCACTGGCTTATCCGCCAGGCAGACCGACGACAACATCAGCAACAGCGCGCCGTTAATCACTGCCCGCCACATCGGCCCCTCTCCTCTCACCACGCTGCTCTATAAACTGCACACACACCCGCAAGCCACCTTCCGCACGGTTTTCCAGCCGCAGCTCCGCGCCGTGTAACTGGGCAATATGTTCAACGATCGACAAACCCAAGCCGCAGCCGGACTGACCGGAATCGTGCCGATCACCGCCCACGCGATAAAAGCGCTCACGCACCCGCGCCAGTTGTGCCTCCGGAATGCCCGGCCCGGAGTCTTCCACACACAGGCTGGCCCCGTCGTCAGTTTCGCGAATCCGCAGGTCGATACTCGCCCCCGGCGGGCTGTATTTATTGGCGTTGCGCAGCAGGTTCTCCACCAGAATCCCCAGCGGAAAGCGGTCGCCCTGAATGCTTGCCTCACCCTGCAGGCTAAGCTGCTGCTGACGGGCGTCGATGTCGGCAAAGCAGGCGCTGCTCACTTCTCGTGCCAATGCGGCCAGATCAATCGTCTCCCACTGGCGGGGGTAGTGTTCGGGATTGCTGCGATGCAACAGCAGTAGCTGCTCGACCAAGTGCGCCAAGCGCGCCACATCGGCACTCAGGCAATCCAGTGATTCACTGGGCTCGCTCAGCTCGGCGCGCAAGTTGTGGAGGTGAATCTGAATGGCGCTGATCGGCGTGCGCAGCTCGTGGGCAGCATCGGCAGAAAAGCGTCGTTCGCGCTCAAAGGCCGCGTCGAGACGGCGCAATAGCTGGTTAATCGACTCCAGTACCGGCTGCAATTCCTCCGGCGCGCGCTCCACCCTTACCGGACTGAAATCATCACTGCGCTTGCGGCGCAGCAGATTCGCCAGTCGGGTCAGGCTGCTCAGCCCGCGACCGACAATCAGCCACAGCAGCAAGCCCACTATCGGCACCACCAACAGCACCGGTGCCACCGACTCCATAATCACGTTTTCAGCAAGCTGATAACGCAGGTCCAGCCGCTCCGCCACAATCACCGTACGCAGCGGCTCACCACCGCGCCGCTGCAACATGCGCCAACGATAACCGCCCACGTTCTCTTCGGAAAAACCGTCTGGCAATTGCAGCGCGGTTACCGGCATCTGCGCCGAGCGCCAGCGCAGTTGCCCCTGTTCGTCGATAAGCTGAAAGGCCTGAAGCTGCTCGTCCACCGGCGGCGACGCGCCATCGGGCAGCGGCATCGCCAGAAAGTGTCCGGCCATGTCGAACAGCTTGTCGTCCAGCAGTTGCTCGGCCTTGGCCATGCTCGCCCGATAGCCGTGCAGCGCTGCCACAAAATTGCTGAGCATCAACACCGCCAGCAGGCTGATCAGCAGGAAGCGTCGCAGTGATCTCACGCCCCGGGCTCCAGTACATAGCCTACGCCGCGAATATTTTTTATCAGTCCCGTGCCCAGCTTTTTGCGCAGGTTGTGGATATACACATCGATGGTATTACTGCTGACATCGTCATCCCAGGTGTAGAGCTTCTCTTCCAGTTGTTCACGACTGAACACCTGACCGGGGCGATCGGCCAGCGCCCGCAACAGCGCAAACTCTCGCCGCGACAGTTTGACCGGCTCGCCGCGCAAGCTGACGGCATGGCGGGCCAGATTGATCTGCACCGGACCGAGACTCAGCTCGTTGTCCTGCAGTTCATTACCGCGACGCCCCAGCACACGAATGCGCGCCAGTAACTCTTCCACCGCAAAGGGTTTGGTCAAGTAATCATCGGCGCCACCGTCCAAGCCGGAGAGTTTGTCATTGAGAGCATCGCGGGCGGTGAGAATCAGTACCGGCACCGCACTGCCTGCCGCACGCAACTCACGCAGCACCGACAGGCCATCCATATCCGGCAGGCCCAGATCCAGTACCACCATGTCGATAGGCGTGTCGCGGGCAAAACGCAATGCCTCGGCGCCATTGTCCACATGGTCCACCGCATGGGCCGCCCGAGTTAAGGCCGTCTTGATACCGCTGGCCAGCGAGCGGTCATCTTCTACCAGCAGTACGCGCAAAAATTGCTCACCTTTTTCCGATTGATTGTATGTCAGTCCATTGCGCTCAAGGCCTGGCGAATCTGCTCGCGCCGCCCCTCGTCGGCCAGCGACCGGCCGGGACGCGCGGGGGTCGCCAGCGCTCGTTCATAATAGACCCGCGCCTGTGCCTTGTCGCCGCGGTCGCGCAGGTAATCCGCATAGAAATAGTTGGCATCAATATCTTGAGGCGCAATCGCCAGCCCTTTTTTGAGTTCGACCTCGGCCTTGCTGTTGCTGCCAAAACTGATCGGCCAGCCCGGCACCTGATAGTAAAGCGAGCCCAGACTGGTGTGTGCCGCGCCATTGAGCGCGTGCTCATCTATCGCTATCGCCGCCTCGAGATCGCGACGGGCATCGCGCAGTAGCGACAGCGCCCCCAGCCCGCCCTGGTAACCGGCCAGCGTCGCCTCGGCAATGCCGCGCCAGATCAGCGCTTCTACCTGCTTTGGCTGTGTGGACAACTCGGCGTCGAGTTCGTCGATCACCGCCTGCATCGCCGCAGACTGCTGGTCCGGCGGCAGGCGGTACTGGATCTCCGCCCAACGCTGCTGAGCACTCTGCCAATTCGCTGCCCACACCGTGCTGCTGAACAGCAAACTGAGGGCAAACAGACAGGTAAGTCGGTTCATCAGCTATCTCCTCCACGTCGGGCGTAGTAAAGAATGCGCGGCAACTGCTTGCGCAGGCTGCCCGCCACCAGCGTTGGCAACAGGGCATTCAGTCGCACAAACAAGCGCTCCGGCCAGCCAAGATAGCGGTTCTGGCTGCGGCGCTGATGCAACAGTGCCTGCACCGCGTCGGCCACGACTGCGGGCTTGTCCACGGCATTCCCCAGCTCGGCATTCATCGCCACCACGGCCTCACTGTTGATATCGGTCGCCACCGCGCGGGGGGCAAGATAATGAATGGCGATCTCGCGATCAGCCAGCTCCCGCTGCAACGCCTCGGTAAAGCCTCGCAGGGCAAATTTGCTGGCGCAGTAGCCACTGAAACCGGGATAGCCGATGCTGCCAAAACTGGAGCCGACATTGATCAGCGTGGCGTGCTCGCTGCGCAGCAGCGTGGGAAGCAGTCGGCGACTGAGCAGCATCGGCGCCAAGGTATTGACCTTCAACATCATTGCCAGCGCGTCGGGCTCGCTGTCATCCAACGTGGCAAACTGTGAGCAACCGGCGTTGTTAATCAGCACGTCCAGCACCACGCCCGTGCCCAGCATGGCATCGGCCAGGGCATCAATCGATCTCACGTCACTGAGATCTGCCTGCCAGCAATGATGCTGCGCCGTATTTTTCAGACTGTTTCGCAGAGCCTCCAGAGCCTCGGACTGTCGGCCAATCAGATGCAGGCGGTGGCCGTCTTCAGCCAATGCCTGACAGATCGCGCGACCAATACCACCGTTGGCACCGGTGACCGCAATACTCAGTGTCGTCATAGGTCCTCCTCGATCACGCGGCCTGAGTCACCGCATCGCGCCGACCCAGCTCGCGGAAAATATCGCCGTAAAGCTGGTAGAAGCAGCGGGCGCTATGGATGATCTGCTGCTGATCGTCCGGCCGCTCAATGCGGTTCATCAGCCCCTTGAAGAAGTCCACATGTTCAATGTCCAGCGCGCCGTGGGATTTGAGATAGCTGAAAGCCTTGTTGGGCAGACCCAGACGCTGCTGAATGGCCTCGGCCGCCTTGTCGGCCACCGCGATGCTCGTGCCCTCCAGCACCTGCACCATGCCGAAAAAGCCCAGCGGATTGACCCGGTGGATGGTGTCGTAGGCGTAGGCCACCATCAATTCTGTGCTGCGCGCCGGACGGCTGTGGCGCACCGCCTCCTTGTCGCCCCCGGCGGCGGCGATATCGTTCAGAATCCACTCCTGATGGCCAGTCTCTTCCTCGATGTACTCCGCCACCGCCACCCGCAGCCATTCTTCGTCGTCGCTCAGGCGGCTGCCGCAGGCCATCAGCAGCGGCACGGTATGTTTGACGTGGTGATAGGCCTGGCCGAGAAAGGCGAGGTAGTCCTCACGGCTCAGTCCCTCTTCCACACCGCGGCGGATGAAGTCGATACTGTAAAGGCCAGCGCGCTCGTCAGCCGTGGCCGCTTGCAGACGATCATAAAATTCCATACATCAGGTCCTCGTTATCGCGGTCAATATTTCCGGCGACCGTATCGGTACGAGCGTCGGCATAGCAGTCTTCAATCAGGGCGGCGTAATGGCGGGCAATCGCCTCGCGGCGCGGACGGCCGTTGGCGGTCAGCAGGCCGTCGGCCGCACTGAGCGGTGTCGGCAGTCGCCGCCACTGGCGGATGCGCGCGTAGTCGGGCAGCTCGGCATTGCAACGCGCAATATGGGCGCTGACCTCGGCGTCATCGCTGCACGGCAAAACCGTCAGCAACGCCGCGCAGTGCGGACGCGCATCGCCCACCACCACACATTGCACAATGGCAGAGTGACGCAGCAGCTCGCTTTCGGGCCATTCGGGGGAGATGTTGCGGCCATAGCTGTTTATCAGCAGGTTTTTGCGGCGGCCACTGAGCCACAGAAAGCCCTCTTCATCGAAGTGACCCAGATCACCGGTCGCCACCCGGTACCGGGTATTGGCTTTATCGCCCAGATAGCCAAGAAAGGCATTGCCCTCGGCCATCACTTCACTACCTTCCAGCGACAGCTGGCAGTGGTGTAACGGCCGGCCCGCCGAACCGGGTTTATCGGCGCCGGGCACGTTCACTGTGAGTACCGAGCCACACTCCGACAGGCCGTAGCCCTCGTATACCGGCCAGCCTTTTTCGCGACCGTTGAGCAACAGCGCCGGCGCGGTGCGCGAGCCACCGACAGCCACAAAGCGCAGACTATCCGGCGGGCTGTCGGGCAGTTCGCAGAGCGCCTTCAACAATTGCGGCAGCAGCACCGCGGTGTCGGGGCGACGACGCTGGAAACACCGCATCAGCCGCGCAACGTCCATACCACCACTGCCCGCCCAGCCCAGTGTGGCCAGGCTGGGCAGTACCACCTCGCCGCCACGCAACAGCGCCGCATAAACCCCTGCGACATTTTCCAGCAAGGTGGCCAGCGGCAATATCGCCAGATGGCGCCGCAGCGGCAGTTCCGCCAGCGCAGCATTGATCGCCTGCGCGGTGCGCAGTTGCGCAGCCGCCGACAGACACACGCCCTTGGCCTGCCCGGTCGATCCAGAGGTATAGGTAATTTTGGCGCAGCCCCCCGGCAGCGCGGTGGGGGGAGGTGACTCGCGGCCAGCCTCCTGAACGATGGTCACCGCCTGCAAGCTGCCACAGTGCAGCGTATCGGCACAGGTAGTCAGCGACACGATGCGCGGCGCCGCTGTAGCATCAAAAAACAGCAACTCTGCCCCGCTGTCTTGCAAGGCGTGACGGAGCTGCTGGTCGGAGAAATAGGCGGGCAGAGGAATCAGCGCGACCTCTGCCCAGAGTGCGGCCAGATCGCAAATCAGCCAGTCCGGGCCGTTATCCGCCATCAGCGCGAGACGTTTAATACCGCGACTTCGCAGTGTGCTGGCCAGTGCCTGACTGGCCGACAGCAATTGCCCATAGCTGAGTTGTTCGCCATCGCCGCTCAGCGCCACCTCCCAATCGGTGGTGGCGCAGCTCAACATGGCCGCCGAAAAGCGCGGCTCGCGCAGCAGACGGCACTGTGCATCCAGCGCGTTGACCGCCACCACCTGTGGGCGACTGTCGTAATAGCTGCCCCAGTCGGCAAGCGCATCGCCGAGGCGTTCGCCCCGCGCCTCGCCAAGCACATACTGCAGCAAGCCGAGGCGGCTGAGCAGCTTGCGCACTTCGGGTGTGGCGGTAAAAATGGCCCACTCGGCTCCGATGCGATTGATATACGCCGTGAGCATCAGAAACAGCAGTTGGCTGGCGCCGCCACCGCAAGAGGCCAGATTGCCCACTTCAATCAGACTGTCACGGGCAACCGGACGCCCCACGGCCTTGCCCAGCAGGACTTCCGCAGGCGCCACTAAATACTGTTCAAGAAACAGCGAGCCCTGCTCATCGGCTCGGGCCACGCCCAACGCCGCGCGCAACTGTCCCGCTCGCTCTACTGCCAGGAAAGACGGCAGAAAGTGGCTGAGCACAGCGCCGTAGCGGCGCTGGAAAACAGCAGCAATAAAGGCTTCGTAGCCGGAGCGGGTCGCACTGTGGCTGGGGACAAACCGCAGTTGCGTGTCGCTCGGCAAGGTTGAAACCACCGGCTGGCGCGGCGCCGACAACTGAGCGTGGTTCAGGGCAGTGTTCATCTGCAATCCCTCCAAGGGGTTTGACGATGAGACCAGCCTAGGGCGGAAAACTTAAAACAAACTTAAAGCTGAAAAATCGTCCCGCTGGCGACCTCTCAGGCAGCAGGGCCGGGAATTAATCTGCTATTAATCTGCCCGTCAATGCCTATTCACCCCTGCCGTGGATACTGATCCTGTCACCTACACAGGAGAGATCACATGAAAGCGTTAGTACCGATGACCGCCGCTGTTTTGGCCCTCACTTCTTTCAGCGCAAGCGCAGGCGTGCTGACCGAGGACAAAATTCTTGAGGCGCAGAGCAAATGGGCGGAAGGCATTGTGCGCATTGGCGAAGCCAAGTTGGGTGGTGGAGACTACCGCAGCGAAGCACAGAAACTGCTGGACAGCCTCTACAATTACAACAACGGTGAGGTGCTGTTCAAGCCCACAAAAGCGAAGAATGATCAGTTCCGGGAGACCTTCGAAGAAGCCCACTCCTACTTCGTTACCGGTGTGGTGGAAGAGGATGACGGTTTTGCGATCAACCCCTGGAAACAGGTGCGCTTCGATAACCACGACATCATGATCCACGATGATTTTGCGGTGGCGATGGGCAACTACTTCTTCACCACACTGGACGAGAAGGAAGTGAAGGTCGAATACACCTTTGGCTATCGGATGGATGAACAGGGCGACCTCAAGATTGTCCTGCACCACTCCTCCCTGCCCTTCGGTTCCTGAACTCACAGGGCGGCCTACTGGGCCGCCCTGCTCTTTCGATGATATATCCCCCACTTTGCCAAGGATATTCCTTATGCCAAGCAACCGCAGAGGCCTGGCGGTTATGGCGCTGCTACTGGGTTTCGCCGGCACCAACGCCCAGGCGGGCAACACCGGCGGCGTATTTGGCCCGGCGATTAACGCCGACGATCGCAGCCTGCAATATCGCTACGCCAGGGTCACCGAAAACGATCATTTCGCCCACCGGCTTCACTATCAACATGCCTTTAACGCTAAGTATCGCGGTCGCGCCGTGGTCCAATACCGCGACCAACCATCCGGGCAGGATTTCGACCAACTGCGCCTCGAGCTTCAGCACCAGTTTGTTGACGCCCGAGAGCACAACGGCATTTGGCATAGCGCCCTGCGCGGCGATCTGGTGATTCGCGACGATAATCGCCCGGAAGATATCGGCCTGCATTGGACAAATCAGTGGACACTGAGCGATCGCTGGCAGGCCACCGCGCTGCTGCTCACCCTTCGCCAAGTCGGCGATCAACGCCTGCCGGGTATTCAGATCAGCAGTCGCTATCAGCTCGGCTACCGCTACCACGGCCGTCACCGCATTGCCCTGGAGAGCTACAACAGCCATGGCCCACTGAACAAGCTGGGCATGCCGGACGACCAGCAACAACAGGCGGGGCCGTCGCTGAGCGGCCAATGGCAAAAGATCGGCTATAAGCTCGGGTATTTGCACGGCCTGAATACGGCGACGCCGGAAGATACCGTCACCCTCTGGCTCAACCTTGCGTTGTGAGCCGTGGTGGTCGCACAGAACCTTTTTCTTAATCGCAACGTAGAAATCTCACACGCCCTGCAAGGACGACGGCCGCTGCCATGTATAAACGTAAAGTCATCGCTTTCGCCGGACTCATCTCCGTCATCGTTATGCTGACATCGGCGCTGGTGGTGGCAACCACGCAGATCACCCGCACCAATCTCACCCAAAACAATATCGCCCAGGCACTGTTGAACGAGCATATTCTGGTATCGGGCACCTCCTACCGGCTGTTTAAACAGCTCACCGACGAATTGATCTTTGGTAAAGATGCCAACCAGGCCGAGGTCCGCAATAAAAGCGCGATTATCCAGCAGAGCATTGCCAAGATCATCGAGTTGGAGGAGCGGCAACGGCAGGCGCTGGGCGAGGAAGCGACCCAGGGCAGCGTGGAGGATACCGGCGCCCTCGCCGCCCTGCTCGATGAAATCATCAGCGAATTCCGACTGGTGATTGCCGAGCAGAACCGCAGCCAGCTACAGCAGCGGGAAAAGATCCAGCGGCTGCTGGAAGTCACTATCGACA
>NZ_CFHTQA010000055.1:0-20726 GCF_984394615.1 Spongiibacter sp.
TTTGGGTTTCCAGCTCGCGCAGGCGACGTACTGACTGACGAATGGTTTTGTAGTTGGTCAGCATACCGCCCAACCAACGGTGGCTCACATAAGGCATACCGGCACGGGCAGCCTGCTCGGCAACAATTTTACCGGCCGCGCGCTTGGTGCCAACAAACAATACTTTGTTTTTGTTAGCAGCCATTTTTGAAAGGGCGTCCAGCGCACTGTTCATGGCGGGCACAGTGTGCTCGAGGTTAATGATGTGGATCTTGTTGCGGGCACCAAAGATGAAAGGTGCCATTTTGGGGTTCCAGTAACGAGTCTGGTGACCGAAGTGAACGCCGGCTTGCAGCATTTCACGCATAGTGACGTGAGCCATGGTATTTTTCCTTGCTTGTCATCGGGTTAGGAACTTGTACCCATCCCGCAACCCAACCACAGCCTCGCTGCAGCACCCGGGATTACGTGTCGATGGATACGCGTCGTTTATGCCCCGCGCAGCGCACTGCGATTTCGGGGCGCGTATTTATACCACAGCCCCCACCCCGCATAAAGCCCAAATAGAGAGAAAACAGCATTCTGCGCCACCGCAGTCATCGCCTCATCGACGGCGATAGTCTACAATGTGTCGCTTTCAGTATTTTGACAGCCCGGACCCGCCGTTACCCATGAATGTAAGCATTAAAACGCCCGAAGAAATCGCCGCTATGCGCGTGGCAGGCAGACTTGCCTCCGACGTACTGGAAATGATTAGCGAACACGTCCGCCCCGGCGTGAGCACTGCCGAGCTGGACAAAATCTGCCACGACTATATTGTCAATGTGCAACACGCCATACCCGCCCCTCTCAATTATCACGGTTTCCCCAAGTCCATCTGCACATCGGTCAACGAGGTGATTTGCCACGGCATTCCTTCAGACAGCAAAATCCTGAAGAACGGCGATCTGCTGAACATCGATGTCACCGTCATCAAGGATGGCTGGCACGGCGATACCAACCGCATGTATTACGTGGGTGACGTTCCCGAGCACGCCAAGCGCCTGTGCGTAGTGACACAGGAATGTCTCTACAAAGCCATTGATATGGTAAAACCTGGCACCAAACTCAGTGAAATTGGCACAGTGATCGCGAAACACGCCCGCAACAATCACTACAGCGTCGTTGAAGAGTACTGCGGCCACGGCATTGGCCGAGGCTTCCATGAAGACCCGCAGGTACTTCATTACGGCGAGGGCTACCACCGCGGCAACGATCTGGTATTAAAGGAAGGCATGACCTTCACCATTGAACCCATGATCAACGCGGGAAAAAAGCAGACCAAACTCAACAAGAAAGATGGCTGGACCGTAACCACGCGTGACCGCCGCCTGTCGGCACAGTGGGAACACACGCTGGCCGTCACCGCTGATGGCGTGGAGGTACTGACCGCCCGTCCCGACGAGCCGTTCTACAAGGGTTAATCCCATATGAGCAGTAGCCTGCTAAACACCGAGGCGCTGCGCGAAGCCGCAGCACAATCCAATACGATGATTTCCCTCTGCAAGCGCTATCTCGGCGAATTGCAGGATGAATTAAGAGCCCGCTTCTACGCGGACGAGCCCATTCAGACACTGGTCCGGATGCGCTCCGAAAAGCTGGATATTCTGCTGCGATTCCTCTGGAGCCGCTATGACTGGGGCGATGACATTGCCCTGATTGCTGTCGGTGGCTACGGGCGCGGCGAACTGCACCCCCACTCCGATATCGACCTGCTGATTCTCACCGATGACAAGGCCGCTGATTACCGCGAGAACATCGAGAGCCTGATCACTCTGCTGTGGGATATTAACCTGGAGATCGGTCACAGTGTGCGGGGCGTGAGCGAGTGTCGCCAGGCCGCCATCGACGACATTACCATCGTCACCAATCTGATGGAGTCCCGCCCACTGAGTGGCAACGCCGAACTTCACGAACAGCTGATGGCGCTGGTTGGGCCGGATCAAATCTGGCCGAGTGCCGAATTCTTCCGGGCGAAATGGGACGAGCAAATCCTTCGCCACCGTAAGTATGCCAACACCGAATACAATCTTGAGCCGAATATCAAAAGCTCTCCCGGCGGGCTGCGCGATATTCAAATGATTGGCTGGGTCATTAAGCGCCACTTCGGCGCGCAATCCATCGATGAACTTCGCGATCGCCTGTTCCTGAGCCAGGAAGAGCTGGACACCCTGAAAGATGGCCAGAATTACCTGTGGCGTCTGCGTTTCGCCCTGCACCTGATCACCGGTCGTGAAGAGGACCGGATGTTGTTTGATCACCAACGCACCCTCGCCGCGCAATTCGGCTACGAAGACGACGACAACAAACTGGCCGTCGAGCGCTTTATGCAGCAGTACTACCGCTGGGCCCAGCATTTGGGCGAGCTGAACGACGTACTGATGCAGCACTTCGACGAAACCATTCTGCGGGCCTGCGAGGCGGAGACGGTGCTGGAAATCAATCCGCGCTTCCGCATCCGTAACGGCCACATTGAAGTGACCAACGACAAGGTCTTTGAAAAAACCCCGTCGGCACTGATGGAAATTTTTGTGCTGATGGCCCATCACGACGCGATAGATGGTGTGCGCGCCAGTACGATCCGCCTGATTCGTAAATCCCGCCACCTGATTGACGAGCAGTTTCGCGCCGACCCGCGCAATAAACGTTTCTTTCTAGAATTATTGCGTGCCCCTCAGCGGGTCGCGCTGAACCTGCGTCGCATGAAGCGCTTCGGCGTATTGGGCAAGTTCATCCCGGCCTTCGGCAAAATCGTCGGTCAGATGCAGCACGACCTGTTTCATATCTATTCGGTCGATGCCCACACCCTGGAACTCATCAAGAACATCAGCCGCTTCCGCTATCCGGACATGGTCAAGCGCTACCCGATGGCCTGCCGTATCATGCAGCGGCTACCCAAGCCGGAACTGCTGTTTCTGGCCGGACTGTTTCACGACATTGCCAAGGGCCGCGGCGGAGACCACTCCACCCTCGGCGCCGTTGACGCTCGGGAGTTCTGTGAATACCTGGGTTTGAATCGACGCGACACCAATCTTGTATCGTGGCTGGTCGAAAAACACCTTGAGATGTCGTCCGTCTCCCAGCGCAAAGACATTCAGGATCCCGATGTCATCCGCGACTTCGCTCTGATGGTGGGTGACCAGCAACACCTCGACTATCTCTTCTGCCTGACTATCGCCGACATCAACGCCACCAATCCGAATCTCTGGACCTCCTGGCGTGCCTCACTGATGCGCCAACTGTATGCCGAAACCCGCCGCGCCCTGCGCCGCGGGCTTGAAAACCCCATCGA
The DNA here is from genome assembly GCF_984394615.1 of Spongiibacter sp. Taxonomy (NCBI): domain Bacteria; kingdom Pseudomonadati; phylum Pseudomonadota; class Gammaproteobacteria; order Cellvibrionales; family Spongiibacteraceae; genus Spongiibacter; species Spongiibacter sp. Next base: position 3,311 of record NZ_CFHTQA010000055.1, read on the forward strand.
CAAGCAGGAATGGATCACCGAGACCCAGAACGAAGTGCTGGAAAAGCTTGAGGACTATGGCTTTACCGAAGCCGAAGTACGCGAGCTGTGGGGGAACACCGGCGAAGACTATTTTATCCGCGAGCAGGTGGATGATATCGTCTGGCACTGCCGGGCGATCGCCCAGCGCACATCGCCCCAAGCCTCGCTGGTTCTCGTCAAAAAAGGCGGACTACTCGACCACGAGGGCGCCACCCAGATCTTTGTGCACACGCCGTCCAAGAAAGGCATTTTCGCCGTACTGGCCGGTGCGATGGAACAGCTCGACCTGAGTATTCAGGACGCTCGCATTTATAACTCTGGCACCGGCTATACACTGGATACCTTCTACGTGCTCGGAGCAAACGGCGAACCCATCGGCGACAATCCCGTGCGAATACAGGAAATTACCGACTACCTCGTTCAGCAGCTCAGCCAACCGGAGGGCTCTCCGGAAGAAGTGCACCGTCGCATGCCCCGTCAAATGCGGCTGTTTTCCACACCCACGCGTACAAGTATGGCTACAGATCTCAACAAGGGACACACAGTGCTGGAGGTCATCACCCCAGACCGTCCTGGACTGCTGGCGCGACTCGGTACGATTTTCAATGACTACAATATCCGCCTGCAGAACGCCAAAATCGCCACCCTGGGCGAGCGGGTTGAGGACGTCTTCTTTGTTACCGATGAAGAAGACCGCCCCATCAATGACCCGGAACTCTGCACCCAGATTCAGAAAGCCATCTGTCGCGAGCTGGATGAGAAAGCGAGCAAGCAAGCCCTATGAACCCCCGTCTCAAGTCTCTTCAGGCCTACCCTTTTGAAAAACTGCGCGCCCTGCTGGGCAGCAGCCGCAGCGAGCAGGCGCACATCCCGCTTTCTATCGGCGAACCTCGCCATCCCGCCCCGCAATTTGTGGCACAGACATTGGCCGCCGAACTGGGCCGTCTCAGCAATTACCCCAGCACCAAGGGTATTCCCGAACTGCGTGAGGCGATTAGCGAATGGGCCTGCCGCCGTTTTCAGCTTGCCGGGCTGGACGCCGAACATCAGGTGCTCCCGGTAAACGGCACCCGAGAGGCCCTGTTCGCCTTTGCTCAGGCAGTGATTGACCCCAACAGCGACGCCCTGGTTTGCAGCCCCAACCCCTTCTATCAGATCTACGAAGGGGCGGCACTGCTGGCTGGAGCACAACCCTATTTTCTCCCCTGCCTTGCCGATAAGGGCTTTATTCCCGACTACGACGCGGTTGCGCCTGAGATCTGGCAACGTTGCCAACTGCTCTATTTATGCACCCCCGGCAATCCCAGCGGCGCCGTCACCGATATCGCAACACTGCAGAAATTGATTCGACTGGCCGACCAATACGACTTCGTTATTGTCAGTGACGAATGCTATTCAGAACTCTATTTTGACGAAGATGCGCCGCCACCCGGCCTGCTTCAGGCCTGCGCAGAGATGGGGCGCAACGACTATCACCGCTGCGTGGTATTCCATAGCCTGTCCAAGCGCTCCAATTTGCCGGGGCTGCGCTCTGGCTTTGTCGCGGGCGATGCCACGGTACTGGCGAGCTTCCTGCTGTACCGCACCTATCACGGCTGCGCCATGCCCGTTCAGCACCAGCTCGCCAGCGTCGCCGCCTGGCAAGATGAAGACCACGTGAAGGAAAACCGCGATCGTTACCGGGAAAAATTTACCGCGGTTCTCGAGGAGCTGGACGGTTGTCTGGACGTCGCCCAGCCCGATGCCTCGTTTTATCTGTGGGCCAAAACCCCAATTGCCGATACCGACTTTGCACAGCAGTTGTTTGAGCAACAGCATGTCACGGTACTGCCCGGCTCTTACCTCTCTAGAGAAGTCGATGGCCTCAACCCCGGTCGCGGCTATGTGCGTATGGCGTTGGTCGCCGAGCTGGACAACTGTGTAGATGCCGCCCGCCGAATTCGCCGCTTTGTCGCGGGGCTGCCCCGCTAATGTGTGAAGCCAGCAAAACAGCGCCCCGCAACCTGCTCAAGGCCGAGCGCGTCGCCTATATTCTGCAACGCCTCGACGAGCTCTACCCCGAGCAGCCCATCCCGCTGGATCACCGCGATGCCTACACGCTGCTGGTCGCCGTATTGCTGTCGGCACAGTGCACCGATGAGCGCGTCAACCAAGTGACCCCTGCACTGTTTGCGCTGGCCGACAATCCCTTTGATATGGCTAAGCAAAGCGTTGAAGCCATTCGCGAGATTATTCGTCCCTGCGGCCTCTCCCCGCAAAAGTCCAAAGCGATTAAACGGCTCTCGGAAATACTGGTAGAACAATACAACGGCGAAGTTCCACAGGACATGGATGCACTGGAAGAACTTCCCGGTGTCGGCCACAAAACAGCCAGCGTGGTAATGTCTCAGGCTTTTGGGGTCCCCGCTTTCCCCGTCGATACGCATATCCATCGTCTCGCTCAGCGCTGGGGGCTGAGCAGCGGTAAAAGCGTCGCCCAGACCGAGAAAGACCTGAAAAGATTATTTCCCAAAGACCGATGGAATGCCCTGCACCTGCAGATCATCTATTACGGCCGGGAATACTGCAGCGCCCGCGGTTGCGATGGCACGGTCTGCGAAATCTGCCGACACTGCTTCCCTGCCCGCAGACATCCCAAGAAAACCCGCAAAGCTTGATGGCCTGCCGCCGTGAACCGTCGGCGGCTTTTTGCTATGATGGCGCGCCGTTTGAAACGCAGAAAACATAGCCATGAGCATCACGCTATACGGAATCAAGAACTGCGACACTGTGCGCGCCGCCCGGCGCTGGCTGGAGCAGCATCAAATCGAGCACCGCTTTCAGGATGTCCGCGACGAATCCCTGAGCACTGAGCAGTTGCAACAGTGGCTCGCCGAACTGGGCAGCGACAAACTGGTAAACAAACGCAGTACCACCTGGAAGCAACTGAGCGACAGCCAACGCCAGGCACTGAGCGATGACACGGCGGTCGCCCTGCTGCTGGAGCACCCTACTCTGATGAAACGCCCGCTGCTGGACACCGGCAACGAGCGAGTACTGGGCTTTAAAGCCGACCAGTACCAAAACCTTTTTACCCATCACACGCTTTAAGCCTGCAAGAGAGAATCTAATGAGCGAATCACTTTTCAGCCTGGGCCTCGGCCTGGGTAGCCAAAACAGCAAAGGCGAATGGCTGGATATTTTCTACCCCCAGCCGCTGGTGCAACCCAGCGACGCCCTGTGCAAGGCCATTGCCCCCATCGTGGAATACAAAGGCGGCAATGCCGCTATTGCCGTCAAAAGCGAGCAAATGAGCCGTGTGGCTGAAGCCGCCAAAGCCGCGGGCGACAGTGCCCAGGCCGATATCGCGGCACAATTGGCCAGCAGCTCCCAGCCGCTGGTGGTTACCCTGTTGGCCGAAGACGCGGCCCCCAGCTCGGTGCCCGAGGGCTATCTGAAACTGCATCTGCTTTCTCACCGTCTCGCCAAGCCACATTCACTGGACCTGACCGGCCTGTTCGGCGTACTGCCCAATGTCGCCTGGACCAACCAGGGGCCGGTAGACCTGCGTGAACTGCCCCAGCGCCAGCTCGACGCCAGAATGAAAGGTGAGCTGCTGGAAATCATGTCAGTGGATAAATTCCCGAAAATGACCAACTACGTGGTTCCCGCCGGCGTGCGCATTGCCCACACCGCGCGTGTTCGTCTCGGCGCTTACCTCGGCGAAGGTACCACCATCATGCACGAGGGCTTCGTCAACTTTAATGCTGGCACCGAAGGCCCGGGCATGATCGAAGGCCGTATTTCGGCAGGTGTAATGATCGGTGCGGGCTCCGACCTCGGCGGCGGTTGCTCCACCATGGGCACGCTGTCTGGCGGTAACAATATTATTATTTCCATCGGCAAAGAGTGCCTCGTCGGTGCCAACGCCGGTGTAGGTATTCCGCTCGGCGACCGCTGCACGATCGAAGCCGGGCTTTACATCACCGCGGGCTCAGTCGTGGCGATGATTGACGATAAAGGAGAGCAAGTCGGTACCGCCAAAGCCCGCGACCTGGCAGGCCAATCTGACCTGCTGTTCCGCCGTAACTCGAAGAACGGCGCTATCGAAGTTCTCACCAACAAATCAGCCATCGCACTGAACGAAATGCTTCACGCACACAACTGACGCTGGCATATCTTATCTCGACTGATAAAGCCGCCATTCCTATGGCGGCTTTTTTTTATGTGAACTCTCCGCCCATCGTCTACTCTATTGTGTAAGCAAATAGTGGGAGGAGAACAGATGGAGTTGCAAATTACCGGCCTGCTTGGACTGCTGGTATTTATCGCCGATATCTGGGCCATTCTTAATATTGTTCAAAGTCGCAACAGTTCCGGCAGCAAGCTGCTGTGGATTGTGCTGATTCTTCTGCTGCCGGTGCTCGGACTGGCGATCTGGTTTTTTGCGGGGCCCCGGGAACCTCGCTGAACCTTATGACGTTATTGCCAGATATCAACTGGCCACTGATTGCTCACCACCTGACTCAACTCGCCGTTGCCTATGTGTTGTCGGTTCCCATCGGCTGGAACCGGGAAGCGGCATCACGCGGGGTAGGTCTGCGCACATTTCCGCTGGTCGCGATTGCCTGCTGCGCTTATCTGCTGATCGGTCGCGACGTCCTCAGTGGTTCAGAATCCCATGCGCGCTTAATGTATGGTCTGATGAGTGGCATCGGCTTTATCGGCGGTGGCGCCATTCTCAAACAAGAGGGCACGGTTAGTGGCACCGCCACAGCAGCAGCCATCTGGTCAACCGGTGCCATTGGCACAGCGGTTGCGTGGCAACGCTATGAAATCGCCATTGTGGTAAGCATCATTACAGTTATTACACTCAGGGCGCTAAGCCCGCTGAAACGCTTTGCTCACAGCAACGACAAACGCAAAAAGCGATACCGGGAGACACATGGAGAGTAAGCAAGCGAAGATCAACGACTGGGCCTTGGCGCTACTGGCCTTGCTCGCAGTGCTGTATACATTGCGACTGGCCAGGGACGTGCTGCTGCCAATCACACTGGCATTGATCTTCGCCCTGCTGCTGGCCCCCGCCGTCAGTCGTCTTCAACAGTGGCGCGTTCCCCGCAGTCTTGCAGCGCTGCTGCTGATTGCCATCAGCGTCGGCGGTATTGGTGGCGGTTTTTATGCATTAGCTTCCCCGGCCAGCGAATGGCTTCAACGCGCACCGGAGGCCGTATCGGTGATTCGTGATCATCTGCACGATGTGAACGGCGATACCGGCGACGTCGATGCGGCCACGGCCAGCCTGGATTCGCTCGCCAAGGAATTCTCCAGCCCTCCAGACCCCGAAATCAAGAAGGTACTTATTGCCGACCCCGGCTGGCGGGGAGAAGTCTGGGAGACACTGAAGAATTTTGGTGTGTATGGCACGCTGAGCGTCATCATGCTGTTTTTTCTACTCAGCTCTGGCGAAGCGCTCATCCAACGCTTCATCAACAGCCTCCCCAGCCACCGCGACAAAACGACCGCCAAAGAACTGGTCGGGCAAGCGCAGCAGCAAATGTCTCGCTATCTGCTGACGATTACCCTGGTTAATGCAGCGGTCGGTGCAGTAACGGCCTTTGGTCTCTGGCTGATTGATTTCCCCGACCCGGCCCTGTGGGGCGCCTTAGCCGCCTTACTGCGTTACATTCCCTATCTTGGGGTCAGCATCACGGTCATGCTGCTGTGTATTGTCAGCGCGGTAAGCTTTGACAGCCTGACGGGCATATTGATCGCGCCAATGGGCTACGCGCTTTTTACCGCGATGGTCGGACAATTTGTCGACCCCTTCGTGCACGGAATGCGTTTCAGCCTTAACCCTATTGTGGTGTTTCTCTGGATCTTTTTCTGGGGCTGGCTGTGGGGTGCGCCCGGCGTCCTGCTGGCGGTGCCTCTGCTGACCCTGTTTCAGGTCGTCTGCCAACACGTAGAACGCCTGCAAGCTATCGCTCACATCATAGGAGAAGACGCTGATGTTTCCAGGTCTTGAGCAATACCGTGCCCAACTGTGGCCCCTGCCCCCGCAACGCGACACCCGCGAGGGGAAAGAGCGCCGCCTGGGCGTGGAGATTGAATTCACCGGCATGGATATGCCGGAGATTGCCCAGTGCATTACCGAGCAGTTTGGTGGCGAGATTCAGCGCGGCTCCGAGTATGAATACACCGTCGCCAATACCGAGTTTGGCGACTTCGGCATCGAACTTGACTCCGCCTACATCAAACGCCTCGGCCGCGAGCGGGAAGAAGCCGGGCAGGCCAGCGAATTTGAAGAGCTGACAGAATCGCTGGTGGGGCTGGTTGCCCGCCAGTTGGTGCCGTTTGAAATTGTGGCGCCACCAGTCGAAATCAGCCAGCTCTGGCGATTGGAAGATCTGTTCTTGATGTTGCGCAAAGAGGGCGCAGAAGGCACGCAGGCATCAGCAAAAAACGCATTTGGCTTGCAACTGAATCCGGAGATGCCCGATTGCGAGGCGGACACCATTCTGAACTACTTACGGGCATTCCTGTGTCTGTATGAGTGGTTGATCTGGCGCAGCCCCGTGGACTTCAGCCGCCGACTGACCAGCTATACCGATCCATTCAAACGCGAGTATCTGCGACATGTCCTCGCGCCGGATTACCAACCGGATATCGGCACGCTGATCGACGATTACATTCGCTTTAATCCCACCCGCAATCGCGCCCTGGACTTGCTGCCACTGTTCGCGCACGTCGACGAAGAAAGGCTGCGCGCAAAAATTGACGACCCGCGAGTCAAAGCCCGACCAACACTGCATTACCGGCTACCGAACAGTTTGATTGGCGACCCGCAATGGGGGCTGATTCACCCTTGGCGCGACTGGCTGCAAGTGGAGGCACTGGCTGCCGATACAACGCGACTCAATGCGGTATGTCGTCACTATCGAGAGCACATTGAGAGTGCAACCAGCGGTTTATTCAGCGATTGGGCGCAGCGAGTCAGCCTGCATTTGATACCGGAGCTGTTGTAGACGTGTCGATACTTCACCGCCACCACCCTGTTATCGGCGTGACCGGCGAAGACCGCCGCCTGCCAATTTCCTGGTGGTTTATTCGCTCAGCGCTGCGACGCGTCGGTGCGCAGGCGATTCACCTGACCCCGGCTCACAAGGAGATACCCCAGCACCTGGATGGCCTGATTATCAGTGGCGGCGACGATATTGATCAGGGCCTGTATTTACCCGAAGCGCCGGAAGTGGCGCCGATGAATCCGCGGCGTGACCGCTTCGAGATTGCGGTGCTGGAGCGGTTTCTTCCACGCTCACTACCTATTCTCGGTATTTGCCGGGGAGCGCAGCTGCTGAACGTGGTGCTCGGCGGCAGCCTGCATGTCGACCTGCGTCACTTGCGTCGACGCACCAGCAATCGCCGCATGCTATTACCCCATAAAACACTGATGCTGGATGCGGGCAGTCATATGGAGGAAATCCTGGGGACTGAACGCTGCCACATCAATAGCCTTCACCATCAGGCCATCGACCGTCTCGGCGAAGGCATGGTGGTCAGCGGACGAGACCTTGACGGTATTACGCAGGCCGTCGAGGCCGCCGACGGGCATTTCCGCATGGGTGTGCAGTGGCACCCGGAGTACCTTCCCTTTCAGCGTCCCCAGCGCCGCCTGTTCAAAGCCCTGTGCGAGGCCGCGAGCCAATGATCAGTCAATATCTCCTGCTGTTCGCTGCGGCTTTTGGCGCCGCGACCCTGCTGCCCTTCTATTCAGAAATTCTGTTAATTGCGCAACTGGAGTCCGGACTCACTCCCCTTTGGCTGTGGCTGGCGGCCAGCGCCGGCAATACCCTCGGCGCCGGGGTTAACTGGTGGATGGGTATGAAGTTGAGCCACTACGCCGATCGCCGCTGGTTTCCCGCCCGCAAAAAAGACCTGGAACGCGCACAAGGCTGGTTCGGCCGCTACGGCAAGTGGACATTGCTCATGTCCTGGCTGCCGGTAGGTGGTGATGCCCTGACAGTGGTGGGCGGCATCATGCGCGTCCCGCTGCCGAGCTTCTTCTTGTTAGTCGCCACGGGTAAAAGTCTGCGCTATGCCATTCTCATCCTCGGGTACAATGCAGCGGTTTAAACTTCAGGACGTGAGCCATGGCACTGAGCGCCAGCATTTTTAAAGCCGATATCGATATCAGCGACCTTCGGCGCCATTACTATCATTCACACAGCCTCACCCTCGCCCGCCATCCGTCAGAGACCAACGAGCGAATGATGCTGCGTCTGCTCAGCTTCGCGCTGTTTGCCGATGAACAGCTGAGCTTCACCCGCGGCCTCAGCAATGACGATGAACCCGACCTCTGGCTGAAGGAGTTACACGGCAGTATTCGGCTGTGGATCGAACTCGGCCAACCCAGTGCCAAACGACTCCGCCGCGCACGCAGCCAGGCAGAACATGTTGTCGTTATCAGCTACGGCGGCCGCCCGGCTTCGCAGTGGTGGCGGGATGAAGGAGAACAGCTATCGAAGGAAAACTGGCTGAGCGTGCTGGAAATCCCCAGCGATGCCTCCCAAGCACTGGCGGAGTGGGCGCAACGCGGTATGCAGCTGCAACTCACGCTGGATGAAGACAGTATCTGGGTGTCCAGCGCCGAGCAGTCGTTACAAATTCAGCCTGTGCTACGCTGTGGCAACATCCTCAACCACTGATCGGACATCATGATTCATATTCAAGACATTGATCACGTCGTGCTCCGCTGCGCGCGCATCGATACCACCCTCGCGTTCTATCGCGACACACTCGGCGCAACCGTGGAGCGCACACTCGAAGAACTCGGGCTTTACCAGCTTCGCGTCGGCACAGCCCTCATTGATCTGGTACCGGTAGACAGCCCCTTGGGGCAGGAAGGTGGTGCCGCACCGGGACTTGAGGGGCACAACATGGACCACCTGTGTTTGCGCCTGGAACCCTTCGACGGGGCCGCCGTTCTCAATTACCTGGATCAGCAACAGATTCCCCATGGCGGCCTTGAGCGGCGCTACGGCGCGAGCGGTTTTGGTCCATCCATTTACTTGACCGACCCCGAAGGCAACCGTATTGAATTGAAAGGCGCTGCCGACTCACTGCAAAAGTGACAGGAATAGGTCATGAATATCAAAAATTCATGACAAATTCATATAAAAACCGACGTTGAAACAAATTCGTCATCAAGATGTAACAGACGCCCCGCATACTGCGCAGCATCGAAAAGCCTTTGTGCCGATCCATTATTTTCATTGAACCGACAGGCTGCCCGCGCAGCTATAGGGAGCGTTTTATGTCACTGATCTCTACATGCAAAAAACTGATCGCCGGTGCTGCACTGGCTGCTGCGTCACTGCTGGCCGTTGCCGATGAGCCGCAACTGCTGCTGGAAGAAGTGACCGTTATCGGTGCCGTTCGCGCGTCCGATGCCGTTAGCGTTGACAACATTGACGTCGCTGGTGACGAGCAACTGGTCGAGATGCCGGTCGCGTACGAGTAAGGGCATCACGGCTCGGCGGGACGGCTTCTCAGCTGTACCGCCGAATCAATACTCAGCGTATCCAACAAGGTATTCATTGCCAGAAAACTGGCCTGATCACCTTCAGCACTCAGCGCCAGCGCGATATAACCGGCGGTAAACGCACCCAAGCCGCTGTCAAAGCTTTCCCAGCGATCACCCGTCCAGGCCTGCACCCACATATGGGGCACAAACACAAAGCGCCTACCTAAAAAGCGTTCATTGTTATAGGCCAAGCCCATTACTAAACGGCTGGGAATTCCAGCGGCACGCCCCAGTGCCGCCAATAACAGCGCGTGCTCCGTGCAATCTCCATGGCCGGACTGTAGAGCATCCAACGCCGTGCCATAACCGCTGTAGGTAGCCACTTCATCCATATGCCCGGTAACAAAGCGGGTCAAACGCTGCATGGCTGCTCGCGGGCTCAATTCCGCATCGCCAAGCACCTCCTCCACCACCCGCTGCATGGCGGAATCGTGGTGTGGCAGCCAGTAGTTGGCAGCCATCGCTGCCTGCAATGATCCTCTGTCGGGGGCTGATTCATCACCGCAATCGTCGCAAATGCTGACCAGCAACTTGTCGTCTTGCCGACGCACCTGCTGTTCACCTGTCGCAGGAAGCTCAGCATCAGCCACACCGCCAAGCTGGTAGCGGATCTTTCCGCGCAGCGCCTCATCACTGATGCGATAGGGAGAACGAATCAAACGCTGATACACATGCTGCGGCGGCTGTAGGGCCTGATCCCGGCAACGCTCGTCACAAGGCAGCAGCCAGAGATCACTCCCCGCCGAAAGATTGCGCTCGGCAATCGGCGTAAAGTTCACATCGCTGAACCATTCCGCTTGCCACTGCCAGCCCCGCTCTGTTTGCCGCTCACGATCGATGCGCCAAGCAATCTGCTGCAGCCAGGGCAGCAACAGCTCACGCTGCTCGGGATCCAGCGGAGACTGACTGATCGGTGTAAAACGGTAGCGAATGGTCTCCAGCGTCAAGCTCGAAAAACTCCACTCTCGGGTTACCAAGGGAGCCTGCCCCCGGTTTTCCAACATGCTGCGCTGCAGTGCCACAGGAAACAGCGGGGCCGACTCCAGGCGGATCGCATTTCTGCGCTCGGCCTGTTGCAATTGCCAGCCATCCCCCTGCCTGATCAACTGCAAACGGTGATTAGCGGCCTTGGAGCGGAGTTGTTTGCTGGCCGATAACCCCTGTGCATCCCGCGATTCCACATAATCCAGCCGCACACGACTGATACTGACCGGCGCACCCGGTTGCTGCACCGCAATATCCGTGACCTCACTGCTGAAACAGCGTTCGCCCGCGCAATAATGCCACTGCTGGCGACGGCCCAGTGGCTGACCATCGCGCTGTAATACCTGCCAGCGGCTTTCGACCCCGACCGGCGGCGACGGCGGCACGTTCGGCGCCGGGCTCGCCGCACAGGCACACAAAAAGACTGACAGGAGACTCACACCGCGACGAAACACCACTACACTACCCATGTAAAACGATGCCTAAGCCTAACAGAAAACCCTTTTCAAACTGTGAACGTAACAACTGAATATCTGGCCCTGCGGAACCGACAATGAAAATATCCTCTGTCCGCCACATTTTTCTCGCGCTGGCGCTGCCCGTCACTGTCAGCCTCGGCGCTTGCAGCGCGCCGCCTGCCGTTCAGCAGCTTGAAAAAGCCCCCGAGCTGGCCCCCTGCCCGCCCTCGCCCAATTGCGTATCCAGCCTCAGTCGTGACGACTCGCAGTATGTGCCCGCATTTACGGCAAATACCGCAGACGATTGGCAGCGCCTGCAATCACTGCTGCTAAGCTCACCGCGCAGCTATCCTTTGGCACGTGCCGATCACTATCTCCACGTTGAAGTACGCAGTGCACTGCTGCGCTTTCGCGATGATGTCGAACTTCGCTACTCCCCGGAGCAGCAACGTATCGATGTGCGCAGCGCTTCTCGACTGGGGCACTACGATTTTGGTGTAAATCGTCAGCGTGTCGATGCCTTGCGTGCCCGTTACGAGCAGCCGCCCCCCTAGCGCAGTCAGCCGCAGCAGATTGTGCGACAATGCGGCCATGCGCAAAACCGACAAACACCGCGAACGCCAGATTATCGATGCCCTCAATACCGTGTGCGAGCGCGCACTGGAGCGGTCACTGCCCGGCTTTACGTGGCTGACGCACCACGTCGACTACCAGCGCTTTCCCAACAGCCTGACTGTCTTCTGCATCGTGGAAGGTAATGCCCCAAACAGCGAGGCCTGGTTGGTGGAAGCCGTTTGCAAAGCGCTGCGAGACTGCAATATCCCTTTGCCATCGAGCCGCTGCCACTGCCTGAGTGAAGCCAGCTATCAGCAGCGCTTCGGCTAACAGGACACAACATGAGTGAGCAATACCTGGAAATCGAACGCAAATTCCGGCTGCGCGATGAGCGCTGGCGACACGCAGTGGACGGCCTTGAAGCGCAACGGCTGGTGCAGGGCTATCTCAGTCGCGATCCGCAGCGCAGCGTACGCGTGAGACTGGCTGGAGATACTGCATGGCTGACCGTCAAGGGCATGAGTGAAGGGGCCAGCAGGTTGGAGTTTGAATATGCTATTCCGGCGGCGGACGCAGAGGCCATGCTGGCCCTGTGCGAAGGTCCCCTGATCGACAAGCAGCGCTACCGGCTGCCGATAGACAACGATACGCGGTACTGGGAAATTGATGAATTTTTCGGCGATAACGCCGGACTGGTCGTCGCCGAGCTGGAGCTGCAAAGTGAAAACGAAACTGTCCCCCAGCCGTCATGGCTGGGAGAAGAGGTTACCGGCGATCCCAACTACTACAACTCCAACCTCAGCCAGCGACCATTTGCGTACTGGACTGAAGAAGAACGCCGTTAGAGAACGTCGGTAATCACCGAACTGTTAATACCGACTGCACGATGAGGCAGAAAGCGCGGCCCTGACAGCTGCTCGATCTTGCCGCCCTTTTTCAGAAATGCATCGACCTGTCGGGAAATCTGTTCGCGCAGCGCGTGCTGATGATACTGGGAGTGCATGGACATCGAAGGGGTATTGCGGCGCATTGTCGGCTCCTTCTGGCATAAGCGTAAGTAATCAGCGGCAGCGACTCCGCTACCGACACAGCAGATGCTAGCGAGTGGCAATGACAATCCCGCGATGCTTTTATGACAGACTGACAACAGCGCAGGCAATCAGACAGGCATAAAAAAAGGCCGCCGAAGCGACCTTTCTCTGTCCCTCTGTTTTCTTACACAGCGGGCATTTCGTCGGCCATTTCACGCAGCTTATTCTTGGCGACTTTTTCCAGCGCAGCGCGCGGGAACTCGTCCACAAAGTACACCGCTCGGGGCACTTTGAAATCAGCCAGATTAGCTTTGCAATGATCGATGATCGCCTGAGCAAAGGCGTCCTCATCCTCCGGCGCGCCCCAGCCTTTGATCACAAAGGCAACCGCAACCATATCGAGCATCTCGTGGGATTTTGCGACCACAGCCACTTCGCCGATACCGCCACCGGGCACCTGCATGATGGTTTCTTCAACCTGGCGCGCCGATACGTTTTCGCCACCGACTTTCAGAGCGTCCTTATCGCGATCAGAGAAGTAGAAATGCCCCTCATCGCCGATATGCACCATGTCGCCGGTTTTAAACCAGCCATTGTCGGTAAATGACTTGGCCATCGCCTCGGGATTTTTGTAGTACTCGAGGAAGATGTTCACGCCGCGTACGCCGTGCACCCACAGCTCACCAATTTCACCTTTTTTGCAAGGCTCGCCGGTCTCGGGGTTCACGACCGCCAGGTGATACCCCGGCGTCGGCTTACCGATACTCCCCTGAGGCCATTCCTGCACGAAATCAGAGCGAGTCGCATGGGTTACGGTCTCGGTCATGCCCCAGCTTGCAAAGGGCTGTGCCTTCAGCCAGCCCTCGATTTCCTTCCAGATAATACCCATCGGCATCACTTTCAAGCTGTGCTGCTCAGGCACCGGCTGCGGGCCGATTGCCTTGAAGACAAAAGGAATCATCGAGCAGTGGGTCACCTGATACTTGTCGATAATCTCCCAGAAGCGACTGGCGGAGAATTTCGGCAGCAGCACGGCGGTACCGCCCACACCCAGCGAGCCCCAGAAAGCCCAGCTCTGACAGTTCACGTGGAAGAACGGCAGAAAGCCCAGGTAGACGCTGTCACGGTTCATGTTCATGCTCTGGGAACCCATAGTCCCTGACCACAGCGCATTAGCATGGGTATGCACCACCGCCTTGGGCAGCGAGGTGGTACCTGAGGTAAACATGATACCCGCAGGCAGCATCGGCTCGGCAGGGCGCTCAGGAACCGTAGCCGGATCGCCGAAGAGGCTGCCGAATGTCGCTTCGTCATGCTCCTCACCAGCCTCGGCCGCTTCACCAGAATTGTCGTCGGTCACCACAATCCACTGCACGTTCTTGGCATTGGCTTTGATCTCTTTGACAAATTTGGGCTGGGTAATCACCCCTACGGCTTCAGTGTGATCGGCAAAGTATTCGATCTCACCCCCCACACAGCGCGTATTGGTCGTCACCCCAACAGCACCCAGCTTGGCACAGGCATACCAGGCCAGTACCATTTCCGGGCAGTTTTCGGCGTGAATCATCACTTTGTCGTGTTTGCGAACGCCCTTGGCGTACAGGCCCGCAGCCACCTTGCTGGTTTCTTCGTCAAAGGCTTTGTAGGTCCAGCGCTGGTCTTCACCAGAACGCGGCTCCCAGATCATAAACGGGTGATCGGGGCGCACCTGGGCCCAGTGCCGCAGGCGTTGCGGAATATCCTGATCGGCAAAATCAAACTGCGCAGCGGCAGCAGCAACGTCCAGATCCAAACTCATAGCCACTCCTTCGTTATTGGTTAGGCATTGTAGGGCGATAAAATAGCCTTGATCTTACCCAGCCACCTTGGCCGCCACTATGACAAAACCACTCATCCCAGTGACATTTTGAACAGTCCCCTGCCTGTGCCCCATCTCTGTTAAAATGCGCGTTTTTACACTTGCCGAGCATTGATTATGAGCCCGACCCTCGAACTTGCCATCGACCTGATTAAACGGCGCTCCGTCACGCCAGAGGACGAAGGCTGTCAGGCACTGATGATGGAACGCCTCAGCGCCGCCGGTTTTCACTGCGAAGCACTGCGCTTTGGCGAGGTCGATAATTTCTGGGCCGTACGCGGCGATAGCGGTCCTCTGCTGTGCTTTGCCGGTCACACTGATGTCGTCCCTACCGGCCCCGAAGGACAGTGGCAAACCCCACCTTTCGAGCCGGAAATCAGCGACGGCATGCTGCGCGGACGCGGTGCCGCCGACATGAAGGGCAGCCTTGCCGCGATGGTGACCGCCTGTGAGCGCTTTGCCGCCACTCACCCCGACCACAATGGCCGCATCGCCTTCCTGATTACCAGCGACGAGGAAGGCCCCGCCAAAAACGGCACGGTGAAAGTGGTCGAATGGCTGGAAGCGCGCAACGAGAAAATCGACTGGTGTGTGGTAGGAGAGCCCTCGTCCACGACCCGCGTGGGCGATGTGATCAAGAACGGTCGCCGTGGCTCGCTGGGAGCGGTAATGACGGTACGCGGCGTGCAGGGCCATGTGGCCTATCCCCACCTGGCCAAGAACCCCATCCATCTCGCGGCCCCCGCACTGGCAGAACTGGCCGCAGAGCAGTGGGATGAGGGCAATGACTTTTTCCCCGCCACGTCCTTCCAGATCTCCAATATCAATGGCGGTACTGGCGCGACCAATGTCATACCCGGCGAGTTGCAGGTGGTGTTTAATTTCCGCTTTTCCACCGAACTGACCGCCGAGATTTTGCAGCAGCGCACTGAAGCCATCCTCGACAAGCACGAGCTGGACTATCACATTGACTGGCAACTGAGCGGCCAGCCCTTCCTCACTGCGGAAGGTCCCTTGGTGGAAGCGGCACAACAGGCCATACGACGTGTGACGGGCGAAGACACCGAACTCTCGACGGCAGGCGGCACCTCCGACGGACGCTTTATCGCTCCGACGGGCGCACAAGTCGTGGAGCTGGGGCCAGTGAATGCCACCATTCATAAGGTGGACGAATGCGTGATGGCCGAGGATCTGAACCTGTTGAGCCAAATGTACGAAACCATGATGGAGCAACTGCTGGCGACGTAATCAGTCCTTGGGAAAGGCCTTGATCGGATAAACGTCGAAACGCACAGCCTTACCGTCGATACTGAACTGCGGCGCCCTGGGACCATCGATAACCGGTGCTCTGGGTGGCCGCTTCACCACCACCCGATAGCGGGCGGCACCTAGGGCCGCCGTCAACAGCGCGTCGGCGTCGTCATCCCTGCCCACCAACTGATGGAACATCTGCATTTCTTTTTTCACCAGCGCCGACTTACCGGACTCGGGAAACATCGGATCGAGATAAATCACATCGGCCAGTGGCTCTGCTCCGGCCGCCGAGAGAAACGCAACGGCACTGCCTTCGATCAGCGACATGCGACTGACCACCGCATCGCTGTCATCTGTCCGCCCCCGACGCAGACCGTCTGCCAGCAGCGCCGCCACGACCGGCTGACGTTCGCAGAGTGTCACCTCGGCTCCGTAGCTCGCGAGTAACAGGCTGTCTCTACCCAGCCCTGCTGTCGCATCGATGACCGTCAGCCCGTCCCGGCGACCGCCGATGGCTTTCAACAACAGCTCCTTGCCGCGATGACGGTTGCGTAACTGCGCCACAAAATCCACACATACCGGATTCTGCCGCGCCGCGGGTGACAGCCCCAGGCTCAAACGTCGATCAGCGTAAAAGACGTATTGTTGCGCCGGATCACTCTGCCATTCCGACACGCAGGACAAACCCAGACGCCCGGCAAGCTGCGGGGCATCCTCGGGATCGCCATCTTGAACATAAAAAAGTGGAGCGGGCATTGCGTGAAGACACCGGACAAATTTCGCTAGCGATTGTAGCGCGCCGTTGGCAAAAACCACCAGCCGCAGCGGCTAAACCCGGTCAGGCCTTGGCTGTTTTGGCTTCCAGCATCCGGGTAATCGCCGCCAGTGGTGGCATCAGCATTTGTTTGAGCTGCTCCGCATCGTCGCGGTCTGACAGCGCATCGGCGAAGCAGTCCAACCACTGCTGACTGTGCCGAGGCTGGATACCCAGCGGCTTGTGGGCAGCGGTGATGCACATGCTGCCTCGAGATTCCATATACACCGGCGGCCCACCCATCCAACTGATGAGATATTGAGAGAAATACTCGCGCACAGGTCCAAGGTCCTGCGCATGCATGGCGCGAATCTCTGCGTAGCGGGCCTCGCTGTCCATATACTGGTAAAACCGGTCGACCAGGTGGCGAATACCCGCTTCGCCCAACATCTCATAGGGAGATTGCACGACTGACTCCTACAGGAAAAAATCCGTGTTTTTGGCACCCAACAGGGTCGCCCCGAGGTTGCGCCCAAACTTGAAGGGATTGTTGGCCACGTGCTGGCGACCCGCATTGATATCCAGCCACGCCCGATTCAGGGGATGCCCACGGAAAATACCCTGCGCCCCACAGGCAATAAAGAGTTCATTAACGGCGTCGGCGCATTTCTTGGAAATACTGGCCGCGTGGAAGCGACGCTGAATACGCTCACTCATTTCCAGACTTTCGCCGCGCTCGGCACTGTTAACGAAATAATTCAAATCATCGCGCAAGGTCGCCCGACATTCAGCCACCGCTGCCACCGCATTGGCCAGCGCCATCTGCACGTTCGGATCCTGAGCCACTTTGGCACCGTCATTCAGTCCCACGCGCTCGCGATTGACCTCGATGTAACTGTTGACGACGCCCTGCAAGGCACCGATGGAAGAGCAGGC
>NZ_CFHTQA010000056.1:0-18466 GCF_984394615.1 Spongiibacter sp.
TCTATGCAGCGTGGTCTTTTCCCGGTGCGCTGGCGAAATTCGCCTTGGTGGCGCTCTCCATGTTCGGGATCTACCTGCAGTACGGCCAGTGGTTGGGCTTGGAACCCATGGTCGCGACGCTGGTGCTGGCGGTGGTATTGAAACTGCTCGAAATGAAGAGCCGCCGCGACCACTATCTGATTTTGTTGCTCTGTTATGCCGTGGTCGCCTGTCGTTTTCTGTTTGAACAGCAGATTCCCGCGGTGCTGTTGGCGATATTCCAGCTGCTGTTGCTGCTGATTGCCCAGCAGGCAATGTATCGACAGCAGATGGCCTGGCGGCGCTCATTGCGACTGGCTTCGCTGTTGTTGCTACAGGGGATTCCCCTGATGCTGTTCTTATTCATGGCCTTCCCGCGCATTGGTCCGCTTTGGTCGATGCCGCTGCCGGGCGGCAAAGCGCAGACGGGGATGTCGGATGAGCTGGAATTCGGCGATATTGCCGACCTCAGCCAGTCAGGCGAGCTGGCTTTTCGGGTCAGTTTTGAGGGCGAACCACCCGCATCCGAACAGCTTTACTGGCGCGGTCTGGTATTGGAGGAATTTGACGGTCGACGCTGGTCGCGAATGCCCCTGCCGCGATGGGAGCGGCCGTCCGCCCCGGTGTTGGGCCCCGCCGATCTGTTGAATTACACCGTCATTCTGGAACCCGGTGTGCACAAATGGCTGTATACGCTGCCGGTGGCACGGATCAATCGTTCGGATATTGACTACGGTGGCGACTACCAGTGGCTGGCGAGCCCGGCCCTAACCGGGCGTCTTCAGTATTCTGTGGAGAGTCGGCTTGAACAGCGCCGCGATGAACTGAGTCGTCAGCGTCTTGCTGCAAATCTGCGCACACCCGGTGTCGCAAATGCTCGGGCGAGAGCACTGGCCGATCGTTGGCGCATGGAATACACCAGTGCTGCAGACCGCGTGGCAGCGGCTTTGACGTTTTTTCGACAGGGCCAGTTTGTTTATACGCTGCAGCCGCCGGTACTGGGCGAAGACAATGTGGATGCGTTTTTGTTTGAAAGTCGGCAGGGGTTTTGTGAGCACTACGCGGGCAGTTTTGTGTTCCTGATGCGTGCGGCCGGCGTGCCAGCGCGGCTGGTGGTGGGGTATCAGGGAGGGGAGTACAACCGGGACGGGCGCTATCTACTCGTTCATCAGAGTGATGCCCATGCCTGGGCGGAAGTGTGGCTGGACGGTGAGGGATGGCGGCGCGTTGATCCCACTCAGACGGTAGCGCCGGATCGCGTGCGTTTGGGAGCGGAACAACTGCTGCGTGGCCAGCAGGGTTATCTTGGCCAGTCGCCGTTATCTTTACGCCATTTTGAATGGGCACGGGACTTGCGTCTCTACATGGACGAGTTGAACTACGCCTGGGCAAAATGGGTGTTGAATTATGATGATCAGACACAGGAGGGGGTGTTGCGCCGCCTGCTCGGCGAGATCAGTGTTCAGCGCGTGTTGCTGGCCCTGCTGCTATTCGGTGGACTGCCGCTGGCCGTGATCGCCGGTATTACCTTGTGGCCGCGCAAGCGCGCAGAGAGTAAGGAGTTGCGCTATTATCGCGCGGCTGAACGAGCGCTGTTCCGGCGAACCGGTTTGCGTGCCGGGCCCGGAGACACGCCGGGTAAGCTGCTCCGCAAGGTGTGGCAGCAGGCCCCGGAATGGGCGCCCTGGTTTGGCGAAGTCTGCGACAGCTTCGAGGTCTGTTGTTATCGACCGGGTGGGAGTGCAGATCAAGCACTGCGTAGGCTCAAACAACTGAGGCGGCCTTATCGGGCGAATGATAGAGGAAGTGAGCGGAATGTCTAAACTGATAGTTGTGGTTGTTGCCTTGGTCGCCCTGGTTTATCTGAACCGGGTGCTCAATCGCCTGATCGACGAGTTTGCCGAGAGACGGGATATTTCTCAGCGCCGGGTATTCACACTACGCAAACTGTTGAACTTCAGTATGGTCGCGGTGGCTATTCTGACAGTCAGCTTTGTACTGGGTCTGCAGTACCACCAGATCTATATTTTCCTCAGCTCGGTGCTGGCGGTTATCGGTGTGGCGTTATTTGCCCAGTGGTCGATTCTCAGTCACCTCACCGCTGGTATCATTATCTTCTTTGCTTTTCCTTATCGGGTGGGCGACCGTGTAAAAGTGGTGGATGCTGATGAAGATATTACCGGTGAAATCATGGAAATTGCCTCATTCCATGTCCTGATCCGCCGCGACGATGGCGCAGATATTACCTACCCGAACAGTGCACTGTTGCAGAAGCCCGTCATTAAACTTCGCAGGAATACGACTGCAGCCCCGGCGATGCTGGACGAGGAGAAGGGCGAGGATCAGCTGCCGTAAAACGCCATAAACATATCGACACAACGCTGGCTGTAGCGGTGCAGCTCGCGCTTGTCGAGTTCGCTGCAGTCGGTCATCGACAGCAGAATACGGGTTTGCACCTGGCCGTGCAGCATGGAGATTAACTGGCTGCACGCCATGTCGATATCGTCGATGTTCAAGTTGCCCGCTGCGGTATTGCGGGCAAAGAAGTCACAGAGCTGTTCTCTGACTCTTGCGGGGCCAGCTTCCCAAAACAGTTGGCCGACATCCGAACGGTCGGCTTCGGCAACGCAAACCTTATAAACCTGAATCGCTTCCGGGCTGAGCAATAGCTCAATAAGGTGACCGCAGTAATGCTCAAGAGATTCTCGGCAACTGCGTGACTCATTGTCCAGGGTATCGGCCAATGGGTACTCTTCACACTTGCATTGAATCGCGGCGCTGAAAAGTTGTTCCTTGCTGCCAAAGTGGCTGTATAAGGTTTGTTTTGAGACCCCGGCCAGTTTGGCGATACCTTCCATACTGACGCTTTCGTAACCCTGCTCCATAAACAGGTCGCCAGCCGCATCCACAATCTGGCTGCGTTTTTCCTCGCTCTTGCTGCGTCCGCGCGCTTTGTTTTGCATCACTGCCGGTCTTTGCCTCTCTCGTCGGTAGTAAGCCTGAAATTTTTGTGTCTATACCGTAACCAAACTGGACTAGACAGTCCAGTTTGGTTTATCTATATTCTGGACCCAATAGTCCATTTTAGCCGAGCGCAGGCATCAGCATGTTTAGAACTTTCGTTTTTTCCCGTCTTTGGCAGCGCAGCTTGGTGTGTAGCCTGTTATTAAGCGCCGCGTTCAGTGCGTTCGCTGACGGCGCGCCGGTCAAGGTGGGGGAGATTAAACGTCAGCAGTCCTATGATGTTCAGCGACTGTTTGCGGGGCGAGTATTAGGTAGTCAGCGAGCGGATATCGGCTTTGAGGTGGCCGGGCGTGTTGTTCGATTGCACGTCGTCGATGGGCAGCGTGTTGAGCGCGGGCAATTACTTGCAGAGTTGGATACCAAGGCACTGGAGATTGAGCGGGGTGAGCTGCGCGCAGCCCGCCGTGAGGTTCAGGCACGCATTGAGCAGTTGCGACTGGATCAGGAGCGTTTCAATGCACTGGCGGAAAAAGGTTATGTATCTCAGGGGCAGCTTGACGAGCTGGACAGCCGCCTTAGGGCAACTCGTGAACAGCTAACACAAGTCGCAGAGCAACTTCGTGGTGTTGAGTTGCGCCTTCAGAAATCCACCTTAACCGCGCCCTTTGCCGGTGAAATTGCCTCACTCAATATAGAGGAAGGGGTGGTTGTCGCGGTTGGCAGAACGGTTTTGCAACTGGTTGAAACGGGGAATAACGAGGCGGTATTCGGTGTTTCCGACCAACTGGGCCGCGATCTGCTGCCCGGAGAGGGGATGGAGATTGCCCGCGGTGATCAGCGCTGGTCCGTCACTATTATTTCGGTGTCGCGAAATCTGGACTGGCGGACGCAGACTCGAACCGTGCGAGTGCAGCTTCCCAAAGAGGCGCCCTTCGTAGATGGAGAAACCGTACATTTGCTGTTGCATGAAGTTCGGCAGAAGCCTGGGTTCTGGTTGCCTATGACGGCGATGGTGGGCGATGTGCGGGGAACGTGGGCGGTCTACCAGATTGCAGAGGGTGAGGACGGGGTGCATCTGCGCAAGCGTTCAGTGCAGCCGCTCTATCAATTCCGTGGCAACGTTTATGTGCAGGGTGAGTTGCAAGACGGAGACCGGGTGGTGACCGACGGTACCCACCGTCTGGTGCCGGGTGAAGCGGTAACAATTGCCAAGCAGGACACGCCTAATGCTGAATAATCCGCGTTTTATCGCCTTGGGTATCGCGCTGATTATTGTGGCGGGACTGGCGGCAGTGGCGAGCTTGCCTCGTTTGGAAGATCCTCGATTTGGTAATCGGCATGGCATTGTCTTGTCCCAGATGCCCGGTGCCAGTGCTGAGCGTGTAGAGACGCTGGTCATCGAACCACTGGAAACCGCACTGCGCGCAATTCCTGAAATTGATCACATTGATTCGACGGCCAAGTCTGGTGTTGCGGCGATCAGTATTGCGTTTGTCGATGAGGTAAAACCCGCAGATACGGATCGTCTGTGGTCTGAAGTGCGCGATAAACTGGGTGAGGCCGCGAAATCATTGCCTGCCGATGCTTCGCCGCCGCAACTGGATCATGAACGAGATTACGCTTTCACCTGGTTGGCCGCCTTGCGTTGGCAGGGCGAGGGTGAAGCCGATTTGCTCAGAGTGGGGCGCTACGCTGAAGAACTCGCCAGTCGCTTGCGTAATCTGCATGGCACCGACATTGTTAAACTGCGTGGCGCGCCTCAGGAAGAAGTGCAGGTGCGTGTTGATGTCATCAAGGCCGGTGCTGTGGGGCTGGACGTGCCCGCTGTGGCGGGATTGCTGCGCAACAGCGATGCCAAGACCGCAGCAGGTGAGTTGATCGGTGCACAGCAGCGCCTGCCGATGGAATTCAGTGGCGGCTTTGACCAGCTTGAGCGGATCCGACGTACACCCTTGCTGACGCAGGAACATGGCGGTTCACTGCAGTTGCAGGATATTGCCCGGGTCTATCGCGGTGAGCCGGTCTCGCAGAAGGATATTGCCGAAGTGCATGGCGAGCGGGCGATTGTTATCGCCGTTCGTATGCTTCCGACGATGCGGGGCGATCAATGGACCGCATCACTGCGCAAAGCTGTTGCCGAGTTCGGCGAGACGCTGCCTGACGAGGTGGTGATTGAAGAGCTGTTTTCCCAGGAGCGCTATACGACGGCGCGTTTGAACGAGCTGTTGGGCAATATCGCGCTGGGCTTCTTCTTTATCTTCGTAATTTTGCTGTTCACCTTAGGCTGGCGATCGGCGTTCATCGTCGCACTGTCGTTACCACTGACGATGCTATACGCGCTGTCATGCATGTTCTTTACCGGGTTGCCCATCCACCAGATGTCGGTGACCGGGCTGATTGTCGCGCTGGGGATTATGGTCGATAACGCCATCGTGGTGGCTGATATGGTTAGGCGGTACAGGGAAGAGGGCTATTCCCCGGTGGCGGCTTCAACCAAGGCTTTCAAACATTTGTGGGTGCCTTTGTTGGGCTCGACCCTGACAACGGTACTGACTTTTATGCCGGTTGCCTTGATGCCCGGCGCTTCCGGTGAGTTTGTAGGCCCCCTGGCCAATTCGGTGATCTTTGCGCTGTTCGGCAGCTGGTTGATTTCATTGTTTATCATTGCTCCTGTGGCAGGCAGGCTGCTGGCGGCAGAGCATCGTCCCGGTATCTCTGCGGGATCACTGGATCGCAGCTTCAGGAAATTTCTCAGTCGCTGCCTGGCAATGCCGCGCCGGGCCGCTTTGCTTTGCTGTACCTTGCCGCTGGCAGGGTTCATGCTGGCCCAGCAGTTGCCGGAGCAATTCTTTCCTCCGTCTGATCGCGACATGATCGATATTGAGGTGTACCTGCCTGCGGGCTCCAGCATTGCGGCAACGCGTCGTGCAGCGGAGCGCATGAGCGAAGTTATTGAAGCGCATGAAGAAGTTGAAGAACTGCACTGGTTTATTGGTCGCAGCGCGCCCTCGTTTTATTACAATCTCTTGGATAATCGCGATGGCACGCCCCATTATGCCCAAGCGATGACGCGTGTGAGCGATCCGGCGGCAGCAAACCGACTGGTCGGGCAACTGCAGCGGGAGCTGGATAATGCTTTCCCCGAGTATCAGCCGATTATCCGTCGTCTGGGGCAGGGGCCGCCGACGGTTGCCCCGGTTGAACTGCGCTTATACGGCGCCGATCTGGAGCAGCTGCGCCGCCTGGGTGACGAGCTTCGCGCTATTGCGTTGAAGACCGAGAGTGTTGTCCACGTGCGCAACTCGCTTGGGGAACGAGTGCCCAAACTGTGGCTGGATGTGGAAGAGAGCGAGGCTCAGCGTAGTCAGGTAGGCTTGAGAGACTTATCCTCACTGCTGGCTGCCAGCGTCGACGGTATTGTCAGCAGCAGCTTGCTGGATGGCAGTGAACAGTTGCCAGTGAGGGTTTCCGGTGATGGCGTTCAGGAAACCAGCGTTGACCGTTTCCTGTCTTTCCCGCTGATATTACCGACCGGCGCCAGGCCGCTGTCGGCGATTGCGGATGTGCGGCTGGAGTCGGCGCAGGCACAGATTACTCGTCGCGATGGGCGACGGGTGAATAAGGTAGAAATATATATCCGCGATGGCGTATTGCCGGCCACCGTGTTGGCCGCTGTTCGCAGCGCATTGGATGCTGAAAACTTTGCTGTCCCTGCCGGTTATGAACTGGAGGTCGGCGGTGAGGCGGAGAGCCGCAATCGCGCGGTGGGCAAGTTGCTCAGCAGCGTGGGCATTATTGTGGTGCTGCTGGTGGTCACGGTAGTCATGGCCTTTGACTCATTCCGATTGTCGGCGCTGGTCTTTATCGTCGCGATTCAATCTGCCGGGCTGGGTATGCTCAGCCTCTGGTTAGGTTCATATCCCTTCGGCTTCACGGCCATTATCGGTCTGATGGGCTTGATGGGGCTCGCCGTGAATGCGGCGATTGTCATTTTGACAGAGTTGAAAGCCTCGCCATTGGCGATGGCGGGAAATCGCAATGAGATTGTGAATACCGTTGCGGCCTGTACCCGCCACATCAGCTCGACAACCATTACCACGGTGGCTGGCCTAGTGCCGTTGCTGATTGCCGAGGGGACGTTCTGGCCACCGTTTGCTGTGGTGTTGGCAGGGGGGACGGTGCTGGCTACGATTCTGTCGCTGGTGTTTGTGCCGTCGGCATTTCTAGTGCTGCGTCGCCCCTACCTGATGAAATACTTCCCGCACCTTGCTGATCGCGAAGAGCAGGGCAGTCAGCGTTCATAGGGGTACGGAGCGAAGTGAAATGCCCCGCTGGAAGCGGGGCATTACGATTCAGGCAAGTTTGCGTACGGTATCGCTGGTCACGGCGCTATTGATGTCGTCCAGTGCTTCAACTTTCCCCTTGCAGGCTTGCATCAGCAGCTCTTTGTTACGAGATAGAAGAATACCGAAATCTTCGGCCTGAGCGTCGTCTATGCCGGAAATCTCCCGCTGCAACAAGGCAGTAAATTGCTCTGCCAGCTCCAGCATCTTATCGTGGGCATCTGCTTCTTTCTTACTGTCGAACATCGTGTTGTCCCGGTCACACATCCACTTGGCTATAACCGCCATGCTTCACCTCTGATTGCGTTTGAGATTTCAAAATACTGTATGTAAATACAGTATTTATTGCAAGGAGATTTTATCTGCGCAAGCCTGTCAGGCATAAAAAAAGCCGCCCGAAGGCGGCTTCTCTGCGACAGATCGCAAATCGCTTAAGCAGAAACCTCGGTGATTTCCACAGCGGCGATGCGAGCGCCTTCTTCGGCACCTTTCTGGAAGGACTCGATCTGATCGAAGTTCATGTAGCGGTAAACTTCCGCAGACATGCTGTTCAGATCTTTGGCGTATTCCATGTACTCGGCAGGCGTCGGCAACTTACCAACGATGGCACCAACGGCGGCCAGCTCGGCAGAGGTCAGGTAGACGTTTGCGCCAGTACCCAGGCGGTTGGGGAAGTTGCGCGTGGAGGTCGACAGCACGGTTGCACCGTCGGCGACACGCGCCTGGTTACCCATACACAGCGAGCAGCCTGGCATTTCCATGCGTGCACCGGCTGCACCGAAGATGTTGTAGTAACCTTCTTCCATCAGCGTGTGCTGGTCCATTTTCGTCGGCGGTGACAGCCACAGACGGGTCGACAGGTTGCCTTTATGCGCATCCAGCAGTTTGCCGGCCGCACGGAAGTGACCGATGTTGGTCATGCAGCTACCGATGAACACTTCGTCAACCTTGTCGCCAGCCACTTCTGACAGCAGTTTGGCGTCGTCGGGATCGTTCGGGCAGCAGACCACAGGCTCGTTCAACTGGTCGAGGTCGATTTCGATAACCGCTGCGTATTCCGCGTCGGCGTCGGCCTGCAACAGGCTCGGATTGGCCAGCCACTCTTCCATCTTCTTGGCGCGACGCTCGAGAGTACGCGGATCGCCATAGCCTTCGCTGACCATCCAGCGCAGCAGGGTGATGTTGGAGCGCAGGTATTCAGAGATTTCCTCAACACCTTGCTTGATGGTACAGCCTGCCGCAGAGCGCTCAGCAGAAGCATCTGAGAGTTCAAAGGCCTGCTCAACGGTCAGACCTTCCAGGCCTTCGATTTCGAGAATGCGGCCAGAGAAGATGTTCTTCTTACCTTTCTTCTCAACAGTCAGATGACCGTCTTGGATCGCCTGGTAGGGGATGGCATGAACCAGATCGCGCAGGGTGATACCGGGCTGCATTTTGCCTTTGAAACGAACCAGAACAGATTCGGGCATATCCAGTGGCATTACGCCGGTCGCTGCTGCGAACGCAACCAGACCGGAACCCGCGGGGAAAGAAATACCCATCGGGAAGCGGGTGTGCGAGTCACCACCAGTACCTACGGTGTCGGGCAGCAGCATGCGGTTCAGCCAGCTGTGGATGATGCCGTCACCGGGGCGCAGAGATACACCGCCACGAGTCATGATGAAATCGGGCAGGGTGTGCTGGGTGTCGATATCCACGGGCTTGGGGTATGCCGCTGTGTGGCAGAACGACTGCATGGTCAGGTCGGCAGAGAAGCCGAGGCAGGCCAGGTCTTTCAGTTCGTCGCGAGTCATCGGACCAGTGGTGTCCTGAGAACCCACGGTGGTCATTTTCGGCTCGCAGTAGGTGCCGGGGCGAACGCCTTGGCCTTCAGGCAGACCGCAGGCGCGACCCACCATTTTTTGCGCCAGGGTGAAGCCTTTGCCGGTGTCTTCGGGTTGTGCCGGTACTCGGAACAAGTCAGAGGTGGGCAGACCCAGAGATTCGCGGGCCTTGGCAGTCAGGCCACGGCCGATAATCAGGTTGATACGGCCGCCAGCGCGTACTTCGTCCAGCAGTACATCGGACTTCAGCTCGAAAGTGCTGACCGTTTCGCCGGTTTCAACATTTTTGATCACGCCGTCGTAGGGGCGGATTTCAATCACGTCGCCCATGTTCAGCTGTTCTACATCGGCTTCAAAAACCAGCGCGCCTGCGTCTTCCATGGTGTTGTAGAAGATTGGAGCGACTTTACCGCCGATACACACACCGCCACCGCGCTTATTGGGTACGCCGGGGATATCATCGCCGAAGAACCACAGTACAGAGTTAGTGGCAGATTTACGTGAAGAGCCCGTGCCCACAACGTCGCCAACCATCGCGATGGGGTGGCCTTTTTTCTGCAGTTCTTCAATTTGCTTGAGGGGGCCGATTTGACCGGGTTGGTCAGGCGTCAGGCCGTCGCGCTCCATTTTGTACATTGCCAGCGCGTGCAGCGGAATGTCGGGACGCGACCAGGCATCGGGAGCGGGAGACAGGTCATCGGTATTGGTTTCACCGGTAACTTTGAAGACAGTTTTAACAATGCTTTCCGGCACGTCGTCACGCTTGGTGAACCACTCGCCGTCGGCCCAGCTTTGCATGACCGCTTTAGCGTGCTCGTTGCCCGCTTTGGCTTTTTCTTCTACATCGTGGAACGCGTCGAACATCAGCAGGGTGTGCTTGAGCTCTTCGGCGGCCAGAGGAGCCAGAGCCGCGTCGTCGAGCAGATCGACCAGCGTTGCGATGTTGTAACCACCGTGCATATTGCCCAGCAGTTTAACGGCTTCTTCCTTGGAAATAAGAGGGCTGCTTGCTTCGCCTTTAACAAGGGCAGACAGGAAGCCTGCTTTTACATAGGCGGCTTCGTCAACACCCGGTGGTACGCGGTTGGAAATCAGGTCGAGCAGCGTGGCTTCCTCACCGGCGGGTGGGTTTTTCAGCAGTTCAACCAAACCGGCGACCTGCTCAGCGTTCAGGGGCTTGGGGACAATACCCTGCGCTGCGCGCTCCTCAACATGCTTGCGATAGGCTTCTAGCACAATTAACTCCTCTCTTCAGTTTCGGTACCCGTAGTCCGGGATCGCCGGAGGCCGGGGCTATCGATGCCCGTCATCGATGCGAAATGGGGTGGCAAGTATACTTAAAAACCCTACTCAGGTTAAGGTTTGCCGGAACGCTCGGAGGGCTTGTCTGAGGCGGTGGTCTCACTTACCCTTTGCGGCTGCGGTAAATCCCTCTGGAGTGTCTTTTGTCTGATCTGCTTGGCCGTGTGGCAACCCCCTGTATCGGCGTATGTTCGACGGGTATCGGCGATGATGTCTGCAGGGGCTGTAAGCGTTTTTGCCACGAGGTGATTAACTGGAACAGCTACAGTCAGGAGCAAAAGCGCAGTATCGATCAGCGCCTGGACCGTTTTCTGGTACAAGTAATGGAAGACAAATTGCACATTGTGAATGCCGAATTGCTGGCCTGGCAGTTGGATGTGCAGCGGGTGCGTTATCCCGCGCAGAAAGCGCCGCATATCTGGTTGTTTCAATTGCTGCGGGCCGGGGCGGGGCAGATTCAAGAGCCGCGCAAATACGGCTTTCTGGTCGATGCGGCCTGGCAGGACCAAAGCCTGCTGCAGATCCGCGAGGCCATTGATCGTGAGTTTTACCTGCTCTCGCAAGCCCACTACGAGCGCTATATCGGGCGCTATATTCAAAAACAGGAAGGCTGAGCCCGTGCGTGGACACTGGTATACTCGCGCTCTCTTTTAATCTGTACTTCCCTCAGGCACCGGTGTTATGGCAATCGATATTTCCGAAGTTCTCGATTTTCTCCCCTGCGAAACGCCGCAAGCGTGGGTAGATGCCGCTCTAGAACACCCGGAAGAGCTGCTGATTGATCACGCCAACTGTGAAAAGAAGGCGGCGGGAACGGCCCTTAATCTGATGTTTCGCTACGTCGATAAGCTGGATTTGCTCAATAAAATGTCGCGGCTGGCCCGCGAAGAACTGCGGCATTTCGAGCAGGTACTGGCGATTATGAAAAAGCGTGGCGTGGAATACCGGCATGTGTCGTCGTCTCGCTATGCCAATGGTCTGCGCGAGTTAGCGCGCAGCAGTGATCCGGGCAAGCTGATTGATATTCTGATTTGCGGCGCACTGATTGAGGCGCGAAGTTGCGAACGTTTTGCCAAAATTGCGCCCCATCTGGACGGTGAGCTGCGAGATTTTTATCTGTCGCTGCTGAAGTCTGAGTCTCGGCACTTCAAAGACTATCTGACCCTGGCCGCAGCCTATGCCGGAGAGCCGATTGACGAGCGGGTTGCGGTTTTTCGGCAGCGAGAGCAGGAGCTGATCGAATCGGCAGACACGGCATTCCGCTTTCACAGTGGGCCGCCGTGCGCGGCCTGATTTGCCTTGCCTGAATTTGCCTAGATTAGCGCTTTACGCCGTTTGGTCGCTCTTGGCGTCGATCGGGAAATGGCGCAGTTCGAGTTTGCCCGGTGTGCTTTCCAGTACCCAGCCGCGCTGATCCCAATCGCCCAGCACGATTCTTTCGCCGGGTTTGCCGTCCAGTGTCAGTGCATGGCGGGCAGGGCGGTGAGTGTGTCCATGAATAAGCCGGTGGCAGTTATGTTGACGCAGTTGCTCCAGTACTTCTGCCGGAGTGACATCCATAATGTCTTCGGCCTTGTTGCTATTGGCCTCACTGCTGGCCATGCGCAATTGCTTTGCCAGCGCTCTACGTTCGTTCAGCGATTTGCTCAGAACCTGTTGCTGCCAAGCGGGGGAGCGGGCCATTTCCCGAAACTGCATATACTCGGCGTCGCCGGTACACAGGCTGTCGCCGTGCATTAATAGTGTCGCTTCGCCGTCCAGTTCAATAATCGTTGGATCGCTCAGCAGTGTGGCGCCGACGTTGTCACAAAAATCCTGTCCCACCAGAAAGTCGCGATTGCCGTGCATAAAGTACAGGGCACAGCCTCGGTCGCGCAGGGTTTTGAGGGCCTGTTTGACGTTGCTAATCAGTGGGCTGCTGTCGTCATCACCAATCCAGCTCTCGAAAAAGTCGCCGAGAATGTACAGCGCATCGGCGTTGGCAGCGTCGTGCTCCAGGAAATGGAAAAACGCCCGGCTGATGGCCGGGCGTTCCTCTTCCAGATGCAAGTCTGAAATAAACAGACAGCGCATGACTTAGTCTTGCCATTCCGCTTTTTCGATAATGACGTCTTCCGCGGGCACATCTTGGTGGCCGGCGGCGCTGGTGGTACGAACACCTTTAATTTGGTTGATCACGTCCATGCCGTCGGTGACTTTACCAAATACCGCGTAACCCCAGCCTTGCATGGTTTTGCCGCTGTGGTTCAGGAAGTCATTGTCTTTTACGTTGATGAAGAACTGCGCGCTGGCAGAGTGCGGGTCCATGGTGCGGGCCATGGCCAGCGTGCCGAGGTCGTTTTTCAGGCCGTTGTCGGCTTCGTTTTCAATCGGCTCGCGGGTGGCTTTCTGTTTCATGCCGGGCTCGAAGCCGCCGCCTTGAATCATGAAGCCGTCGATCACGCGGTGAAAAATGGTGCCATCATAGAAGCCTTCTTCGACGTATTGCTTGAAGTTTTCGGCGGTCTTGGGCGCCTTGTCGAAGTCCAGTTCAATTTTGATGTCGCCAAAATTTGTTTTAAAGATAACCATTTGCGTCGATCTCGCTTATAAGCAGAATGTAAAGCCGCTATAATACGGCTTTTGCTCTGGCGGCGAAACCGAGTGGCGTTCCGCGCGCACTCCAGGCCCCGGAACATGGCAATTCTGACGCGTCCCTTCCCCGGCGGATGGGCTGAACCAAAAGAGAACCACGATTCAATGAGTGAGCACGACGTCGCCGGTAATAACTTCCTGCGTACCCTGATTCGCAAGGATATTGAGGCCGGGCGCCTCACGGGTGAGCTGGTTACCCGCTTTCCCCCGGAGCCCAATGGCTTTCTGCATATTGGACATGCCAAGTCCATCTGTTTGAATTTCGGTCTGGCCGAACAGTTTGAGGGGCGCTGCCATCTGCGCTTTGACGACACCAATCCGGCCAAGGAAGAGCAGGCGTATATCGACGCCATCCAAGAGGATATCCGTTGGCTGGGTTACCAATGGTCGGGCGATGTGCGCTATGCCTCGGATTATTTCGACACGCTCTACGAGTACGCGGAGCACTTGATCACCGCGGGCAAGGCCTATGTGTGCGAACTCGGTGCCGAGCAGATGCGCGAGTATCGCGGCACGCTGACCGAGCCGGGCAAAAACAGTCCCTTCCGCGACCGCAGTGCGGAGGAAAATCTCGATCTTTTCCGCTGTATGCGGAACGGCGAATTTGACGAGGGCGCCAAGGTGTTGCGCGCCAAGATCGATATGGCCTCGCCCAATATCAATTTGCGCGACCCGATTATCTACCGTATTCGCAAACAGCATCATCATCAGACTGGCGATAAATGGTGTATTTATCCCACCTACGATTTTACCCACGGCCAGTCCGATGCGATTGAGGGTATTACCCACTCGATCTGTACGCTGGAGTTTGAGGATCACCGCCCGCTGTACGAGTGGTTCATTGCCAATCTGCCGGTGCCCTGTGAGCCCAAGCAATATGAGTTTGCGCGGCTGAATATTAACTACACCGTCACCAGCAAGCGCAAGCTGAAAGCGCTGGTGGATGAAGGCGTGGTGGCGGGTTGGGATGACCCGCGTATGCCGACCATTGCCGGCATGCGTCGCCGTGGCTTCACCCCGGCGTCGCTGCGGCATTTCTGTGAAATGGTCGGTGTGGCGCGCAGTGAAGGTATTGTCGATATGGCGATGCTGGAGCATGCGATTCGCGATGATCTCGATAAAAATGCGCCCCGCGCGATGTGCGTGATGGAGCCGCTGAAGCTGGTTATCACCAATTACCCCGAAGACAAGGTCGAGCAACTGGCGGCGCCGGGGCACCCCAATCGCGATGATCTCGGCGAGCGCGTGCTGCCGTTTACCCGCGAGGTGTATATCGAGCGCGACGACTTCCGCGAAGAAGCCAATAAGAAGTTCAAGCGCTTGGTGCTGGGCAAGAAAGTACGCCTGCGCAATGCCTACGTGCTGCTGGCCGAAGAAGTGGTGAAAGACGCCGACGGCAACATCACGGAAGTGCACTGCAGCTACGATCCCGATACCCTGGGCGAAGACCCCGCCGACGGCATCAAGCCCAAGGGCGTTATTCACTGGGTATCCGCCAGTGAAGGGCGCCAGGCGACCGTGCGCTGCTATGACCGTCTGTTCAACCATGAAGCGCCGGATCGTGGCGGTGAGGAGTTTATGGCTCACGTTAATCCGCAGTCGCTGGATGTGGTAGAAAACTGCTGGATTGAGCCGGGTCTGGCAGATTGCGTGCCGGAAAGTCATTTCCAGTTTGAGCGCACCGGCTACTTCGTTGCCGACCGCTATGAGCATAGCGCTGACAAGCCGGTGTTTAATCGCACCATTGCCCTGCGAGACAGCTGGGGCAAAGCCGAGCAGAACTGAATGGCGGCGGGCGGCAGCGTCCGCCGCCGTGCGCGCATCGTATAACAATATCATCCGCCGCCCTTGGGTGGCCGAACCGCAGTGAAGAGCATGACAATCCAGATTTACAACACCCTGAGCCGCAAGAAAGCCCCTCTGACCCCCATCGAGCCGGGCGTGGTCAAAATGTATGTGTGCGGAATGACGGTGTATGACTACTGTCACCTCGGGCACGCGCGGGTTCTGGTGGCGTTTGATGTCATCAGTCGATTCCTGCGGGCAAAGGGTTTTGATCTGACCTATGTGCGCAATATCACCGATATCGACGACAAGATTTTGCGCCGCGCCGATGAGAATGGTGAAGATTACACCGCGCTGACCAGTCGTTTTATCGATGCCATGCACGAAGATGCCGAGCGTTTGGGGATTGCGCCGCCGGATGCCGAGCCGCGCGCCACCGCACATATCGGCGATATTCTGGCTATGATCGACAAACTGATTGACGGTGGCTATGCCTATGCGGCCAGTAACGGTGACGTGTATTACCGTGTCAGCCGCTTTGAGGGCTACGGTAAGCTGTCGGGCAAGAACCCCGAAGAACTGTTGTCCGGTGCGCGGATTGCCGTAGACGAAGCCAAGGAAGATCCGCGTGATTTTGCGCTGTGGAAGGTGGCCAAGGCGGGTGAGGTGAGCTGGCCTTCGCCCTGGGGCGAGGGGCGGCCCGGTTGGCATATTGAATGCTCGGCCATGTCCACCTGCTGCCTGGGGGATAACTTTGATATTCACGGCGGCGGCCCAGATCTGGTATTCCCGCATCACGAGAACGAAATTGCCCAGTCCGAAGCGGCCACCGGAAAACCTTACGCCAACACCTGGATGCACGCTGGCGCGGTACGCGTGGACAACGAAAAAATGTCCAAGTCACTGGGCAACTTTTTTACTATTCGTGAAATTCTGGACAAGTACCACCCGGAGGTGGTGCGCTATTTCCTGATTTCCAGCCACTACCGCAGCGCGATAAATTATTCAGAGGACAACCTGCAGATTGCCCGCCAGAATCTGGAGCGCTTTTACCATGCCCTGAAAGGCCTGCCGCTGACCGCGCCAACGCCCTATGCAGAACTGCCTCAGGACAATGATACGGTGCGCCGCTTCGACGCGGCGATGTGCGATGACTTTGCGGCGCCAGAGGCGCTGGCTGTGCTGTTTGACCTGGTGCGCGAGATGAACAATGCGCGTGCGGCTGGCAACACCGAAGTGTTGGCTGAGCAGGCGCAGCTGCTGCGCTCATTGGGCGCGGTGCTGGGCATTTTTGGCTGTGAGGCAGAGGCCTTTTTGCAGGCCGGTGGTGAGGGAGAGCTGGCTGGAGAGCAGATTGAGGCGCTGATTGCCGAGCGCGCGCAGGCCAAGAAAGACCGCAATTTTTCCCGGGCCGATGAAATCCGTCAGTCGCTGCTGGATCAGGGGGTCGTACTGGAAGACAGCCGTGAAGGGACGACTTGGCGCCGCAGCTGAATACTTAGCGCTTACGACGATATCGCCGCCATAGCGCGGCGATCACTTCCAATGCCAGCAGTGCTGCAATAACGCCAAGGCTGTTAGCCACTAGATCATGGCCCGATGGGCTGCGCCCCGGTGATAGCGATTGCCCGAATTCCATCAGCGCGCTGTATGCCATGACCGCGATGGCCAGCATTAGCTTGTGGCTGAGCCTGTCGGCAACCGGATAGGCCAGCACCATAAAGACAAAATAGGCGAAGAAGTGCTGGAGCTTGTCCCACAGATCAACCGTGGGCATTTCTTTGGCAGGTGTCAGCGACAACGCTGCAATGACCGCCGCGTAGCTGCTGAGAACCAATATCTTCTGCCAGCGTTTTAATTGCATTCAGGAGTCGGCCCGATAGTCGTCTGCCAGCAGGTCACGCAGGCGTTGTCCGGCATCCTCCGTGATCTTTTCCACGTCCTCTTCGCTGGCGTAATCCTCTAACGGGAACTGTTCCCAGTAAAAGCGTACTTTGGCGAAGGGATAGGGTACCTTGAACTTGTCCCAGGTAGAGGCAATGCGCCAGCCGCGATATTCGACGCGCATCAGGTAGAGCGGAAGTTTGGTTTTGCGTGCCAGTGCCACCGCGCCGGGCTTCATTTCGTGCCTAGGTCCCCGCGAGCCATCAACAGTGAATACCGTTGCCGAGGCACTTTTGGCCCCCCGAAGGAGCTGAAAGAAGGCATCGCGACCGCCGCGACTGGGCGAGCCCAATGCCACGGTGTAGCCATAGCGCTCTAGCGCTTTGCCAATGGCGTAACCGAAGTGGTTTTGCGAGGCGATGGTGTTGGCATTGCTGTGTGCAAAATAGTTGCACAGGGGCAGCAGCTCATCGTGAAACACGGCAATCACGCAGGGGTTTTCAATCTCCGGGGCATTCTGAAAGCGCACGCTGCGCGTCAGCGCAAACAGGCCGTGCATAAAGCCGATCAGAATGCCGCGAGCGGCCTTTTGCCCAGGACCGATGACCTTGGGCTTACGTTGTCGCTTTGCCACGATGCGTTGCTCAGGCCAGGGCTTTTTCGCCGGATTCAACACTCTGGAAGATCAGGGTGTTGATGGTCATCGGGCCAACGCCACCGGGTACCGGGGTGAGGGCGGCTACGCGCTCAGCGAGAGGTGCCAATTCGATATCACCAACCCCGCCGGGGTGGTAGCCAGCGTCAACTACGACGGCACCGTCTTTAATCCAGTCAGCTTTGATGAATTCCGGCTTGCCCACTGCGCCCACAATAATATCGGCCTGTTTGATCAGTTCCGGCAGGTTTTGTGTGCGGGAATGGCAGATGGTCACGGTGGCGTTGGCTTCGAGCAGCATCATTGCCATCGGCTTGCCAAGGATGGCGCTGCGGCCAACGACAACAGCATGCTTGCCTTCAATCTCAATGTTGTAGTGTTCCAGCAGGCGCATAATGCCCTTGGGCGTGGCGCAGCCGTAGGCCTCTTCACCCATCGCCATGCGACCAAAGCCGAGGCAGGTGACGCCGTCGACGTCTTTGCTCAGGGCAATCGCGTCGAAACAGGCGCGCTCATCAATCTGGGCGGGTACGGGGTGCTGCAGGAGAATGCCGTGAACGTTGGGGTCATTGTTCAGTTCGTCGATTTTTGCCAGGAGTTCTTCGGTCGTGGTGCTCGATGGCATCTCAACCGCCATGGAGTCCATGCCGACGCGTCGGCAAGCGTTGCCTTTCATCTTTACATAGGTCGCAGAGGCGGGGTCGTCGCCCACCAGAATGGTGGCGAGAATCGGGGTTTTGCCGCCGGACTTTTCCTTGAGTACTGACACCCGCTCAGCGAGTTGTTGTTCCCAGCTTGCCGCCAGTGCTTTGCCGTCCAGAATCTGTGCCGCCATCCCGGTCATTCTCCGAAAAAAGATGATTGAAATTAGGCTGTTATTGTCGCACGCCGTGAATCGACAGGCCAAGGAAGAGGGCGTGTTTTTTTTGCTAAACTTGTTGACGCCTCTGGGGCGGCTGCGTATCATGCGCAGCTCCTGTAGCGGGGCATGAGTTACACGTTAATCGGGGTATAGCGCAGTCTGGTAGCGCGCCTGCTTTGGGAGCAGGATGTCGGGA
>NZ_CFHTQA010000057.1:0-17969 GCF_984394615.1 Spongiibacter sp.
CCTGTCAGGTGATTTACTGCCGCGACCAGTTGGGCGTCGACAACAACAAGCTGAACATCAACGGCGGCGGCATTTCAATCGGTCACCCCTTCGGTATGTCGGGTGCTCGCCTGGTGGGTCACGCCCTGCTGGAAGCCCGTCGTCGCGGTGAGAAATACGCCGTGGTTACCATGTGTATTGGTGGCGGCATGGGCGCGGCGGCGCTGTTCGAAGCCTTCTAAATCGGGCTGCTCTGACGAAAAACCGCTGCCAGCATGCTGGCAGCGGTTTTTTTATGTCCGACTTTGTTGCGTTGACATGATGGGTGGAGCCGATAGAATCCGCCGCGTACATCTCCCAGAGAGACTGGATGCTCTCTGCGCCCGCCATCGCCGGGCAAGCCTTCGCCTTTACCGGATACGTTTCACGCTTTTCCTGTAAAGCATCCTGCGTAGTAGCGTGATGCCCACTGTCGGTGTATCGCCACGATTGAGACCGCTATCGAAAAGCGGAAAAGGTTTTCCATGTTAGAAAAAGCAAAAGCGGAGTGGTTTTCCAATATCCGCGCAGATTTATTGGCGGGCACGGTGGTGGCGCTGGCGCTGATTCCCGAAGCCATCGCCTTCTCCATTATTGCCGGCGTAGACCCCAAGGTGGGGCTCTATGCGTCCTTCTGTATTGCGGTGATTATCGCCGTGGTCGGCGGTCGTCCGGGAATGATTTCCGCCGCTACCGGGGCCATGGCGCTATTGATGGTCACGCTTGTTAAGGAGCACGGACTGCAATACCTGTTGGCGGCCACGCTGCTGACCGGGGTGTTCCAGATTCTGGCGGGCTATCTGAAGTTGGGCAGCCTGATGCGCTTTGTGTCGCGCTCGGTGGTCACCGGCTTTGTCAACGCGCTGGCGATTCTGATATTCATGGCCCAACTGCCGGAGCTGACCAACGTCACCTGGCACGTGTATGCGATGACCGCCACAGGCTTGGGGATTATTTATCTCTTTCCCTATCTGCCGGTGATCGGTAAAACCGTGCCGTCGCCACTGGTCTGTATTGTGCTGATGACCATTGTTGCGATGGTGATGGGGCTGGATATTCGCACCGTGGGCGATATGGGCGAGCTGCCCGATACCCTGCCGATTTTCCTGTGGCCGGACGTGCCGCTGAACCTCGAAACCCTGCAGATTATTCTGCCGTACTCCATCGGCCTGGCCGTGGTCGGCCTGCTGGAGTCGATGATGACCGCGACGATTGTCGACGATCTGACAGATACCAAGTCCGACCGCAATCGCGAGTGTAAGGGGCAGGGCATTGCCAATATCGGCTCCGGGCTGCTGGGTGGCATGGCTGGTTGTGCGATGATCGGTCAGTCGATTATCAACGTGAAATCCGGCGGCCGGGGGCGGCTGTCTACCTTCACGGCTGGCCTGCTGCTGATCATCATGGTGGTGTTCCTCGACGAGTGGATTTCGCAGATTCCCATGGCGGCGCTCGTTGCGGTGATGATTATGGTGTCGATCGGTACGTTCTCCTGGGCCTCGGTCCGGGATCTGCGCAAGAACCCGCTATCCAGCAATATCGTGATGATCGCCACGGTCGCGGTGGTGGTGGCGACGCACAATCTGGCCTTGGGCGTCCTCGTGGGTGTGCTGCTGGCAACGCTGTTCTTTGCCAATAAGATCGGTCGTTTCATGGTTGTGAAAACCGAGGGCGATGACGCGCATCGTCACTACCGCGTGGTCGGACAGGTGTTCTTTGCCTCGTCGGAGCAATTCATTGAATCCTTTGATTTCAAGGAAGCGGTGGAAACCGTGTGCATCGATCTGTCTCAGGCCCACTTCTGGGATATCACCGCCGTCGGCGCGCTGGATAAGGTGGTCATCAAATTCCGCCGCGAGGGTGCCAAGGTCGATATCGTGGGCATGAACGCCGCCACCGAAACAGTGGTGGACAAATTCGGCGTACACAACGACCCTAAAGAGGTCGAGAAGCTGATGGGCGGACACTGACGCCGGCCGATCTCAAGGAGACGACTATGCAGAAAATCATTGCTTGTATCGACGGTTCCGCCATGGCGCAGTCGGTGTGCGACGCAGCTATATGGGCCTCGCGGAAACTGGAAAAAACCGTGCTGTTTCTGCACACCATCGAAAAAGAGCAGCAACACGGCGCCGACGATTTAAGCGGTGCTATTGGTCTCGGGGCCAGTGCCGCGTTATTGGAAGAGATGGCCGCGTTGGATCAGAAGCGTGCCGAGCTGGCCTTGCAGCTGGGCAAAAACATGCTGTCGGCAGCGGCGGAACGCGCTGGCGAGTACGGCGTGTCGGCGGTGGAACAAAAGCAGCGTCACGGTGATTTACTGGAGTCGCTGACCGACCTGGAAGAAGAGGCGCGAATCGTTGTGCTGGGGCGCTCCGGTGAAGGTCATCAGGGCAGTTTCAGTGCGCTGGGTTCGCATGTAGAGCAGTTAATTCGCCAGTTGCATACGCCGCTGCTGATTGTGCCCAAGCACTTTTCCACGCCAAAGAATTTCATGCTCGCTTACGATGGCCGCGATACCGCAGACAAAGCGGTGCAGCGCATTATTCGCAGCGACTTGCTGAAAGGATTGCCCTGTCATCTGGTGACGGTCAGAAACAAGGTCGACGATCAGATGGGCCGCTTTGAGCGGACCAAGGCCTTGCTGGAATCAGAAGGTTTCGAGGTTACGGCCCGCTACCTTGAGGGGGATATCTATGACTCGCTGCTGGGCTACAAACAACAGCACGATATTGATCTGATGCTGATCGGCGCCTTTGCCCACTCCAAAATCCGCCAGTTCTTCCTTGGCAGCAATACGCTGCGGATGATTGAAAGTGCGACCAAGCCGATGATTGTGCTGCGCTGAGTCATCGCGAAGCAGACACCCTAACGCAGGGCGTTACGGTGTCTGACTGCGGCAGCAGTCAGTCGAAATCGGGAAGCTTGGGAGTGACCACCGCTTTTCCCGCCGCCACCCAGGCGTCGAACCCTCCGGCGATCGAACTGACCTGGCTGTAGCCTAATTCTTTCAGCGCCTTGGCCGACAGCGCGGCGCGGCCGCTGGTTTTACAGTACAGCAGGATCTGTTTGTCGCGCTGGCAGAGTCCCTCGTCATTACTCATTTTAAATTCCAGCAGACCTCGGGGAATATTGATCGCCCCGGCAATATGGCCGTCGTGGAATTCGTCATCTTCGCGCACATCTATCAGGTAATCGGCTTCCTTGATGGCGGTCTCGGCTTCGCCAACGGAAACCTCATGTATTTCGGCCTTGGCGGCATCAACCATGTCGTGAACGGTTTTCATTTTATACCTCGTCTTTTACCTCGTTAGTTGCAGCGAGCGGATGCGGGAACAGGCTCGCATCGTCGTGTTTCTTCAGACATATCCTGCTAGTTATAAATGGCATTAAGGAATAAATAAATAGCCATATGGAATAAACGATCGTTCCGGCCGGTGCTGTCTCTACCAACAATTTCTGGCAGTACCAGCCAATCGGTGTGTCTGCCAATGTTCCAGAATACTGTCAGCTTTCCGACTTCATGAGGGTGTCGGAGATAAAAATAATCAGGAGAAAGCAGACATGGCTGGCAAAGTAGTATGGTCGCCCGTTTTATTGGCGGCGACGCTGACATCATTTCCTGTTATCGGCCAGGAGGCCGATTCCGCACCGGCGGCATCCCGCCAGATTGAAGAAGTGATCGTAACCGCACAGCGCCGCAGTGAGAGTATGCAGGATGTGCCGGTTGCCGTGACCGCCGCCTCGTCAGAAGACATGGCGCTGGCGCAAGTGGATAGCATCGGCAATATTCAGGCGATTTCTCCCAGTATCAAATTCGATGTCACCAACTCCGCCGCCAACAGCGCGAATATTTTTATTCGCGGCATTGGTACGGTGGGCAACAACCGGTCTTTTGAAGGCGCCGTCGGCGTATTCTTTGACGGTGTATACCGCACCCGCGCAGGTCAGGCCATGCAGAACTGGCTGGATATCGACGGCTTACAGATACTGCGCGGTCCGCAGGGCACGCTGTTCGGCAAGAATACCTCGGCAGGGGCACTGATCATTAATTCGGTCTCGCCCAGCCTGGAGCAGGCAGAGGGCAATATTGAACTGACCGCCGGCAATTACAACAAGCGTCTGATTCGAGGCGCCTACAACCAGCCGCTCAACGACGCTTTGGCGGTGCGTGTTGCCGGTTTGTGGGCGGAGCGCGATGGGTTTATTGAAGACCCCAATGGCGGGCAGTACAACGACAGTGCACCGCGCGCACTGAAGCTGCAGTGGCTGTTTGAACCCAGTGATGCACTCAGCGTTCGCTTTATTACTGACTGGTCGAAAGAGCAGGTGAACTGCTGTTACGGTCAGGTGGATGCGGTCGACGGCCCGATGCAGGGCTATATCGATCAACTTACCCAGCAGCGCGGCTTGAAAACCGCTTCTGACAAGCTTGAAGACTACGAGCAGGTGCTCAGCAATAAAACCGATCAGGATGTTGAAGACAAAGGCATGCAGCTCAACGTCAATGCTTACTTGGGCGACTACGTGCTGGGATCGGTGACGGCGTATCGCGATTGGCGTATTGAGCAGATTGGTATGGATGCCGATTTCTCGGGGGCCAATATTCTTGGGATTAATGAGTCGCTGAACACGCAGGTGTTCTCGCAGGAATTTACACTGTCGGGTGAATTTCAGGACTTCGGCCCCTTCCGCTATGCAGACTTTGTGGTGGGTGTGTATTACGCCGATGAAGATATCAATGCTGATCACCAGTTAGTCTGGGGCGATCAAGCCTCGGAGTATGTCACCATCTATGCCCCGGCCGGTTTGGGTGTGCCGGTTGACCTGATGCTGGCCGCCGCTGATCTGACCAGCTTTCTCCAAGGCCTTGGCATTCCCACCGATTTGCTGCCGCTGGCGCAGGAGGGCTTGATCAGCGATATCAATATGAGTGGCGGCAGCCAGTCCTACGCGGCCTTCATGCATTGGAATTTTGATATCACCGAGCGCTTGAGCATGACCGCCGGTGTGCGTTACTCCAAGGATGAAAAAACCGGCGCCATGCGCCGCCGCTTCTTCACCAGTAATCCCCTGGAACCCTTCCGGTTACTGGGCGCCCAGCCCGGCCCCGAATACGATCAGGACTACGACGATTCTGCCGTCAGCGGCCAGTTCGCACTGCAGTACCAGTTGGGCGACAGCAGCATGGCCTATGCCTCGTTTAGCCGTGGCTATAAATCTGGTGGGGTGAACCTCGATAACCAGGCGGCGGGCAGTGTGGGAGATAACCCGAATGAAGCCACCTGTGCCCTGAACGGTGATTGCGAGCCGAATGATCCGCGCTATGACTCGGAAACCATCGACGGCTATGAGCTGGGTTTGAAAACTGACTATTTCGGCGGTCGGGCGCGCAGCAATATCGCACTGTTCTACAACGACATTACTGACCTGCAGGTCGCCAACTTCGACGGTCTCGCATTCAGCATTCTCAATGCGCCGGAAGCCGAGGTGTACGGCGCCGAGATCGAGAACCAGTTCGTTCTCAGTGACGCCCTGACGCTGGATATTTCCGCCACCTGGTTGCCCGAGGCGAGCTTCGGCGAGTCTGAGGCGCTGAGTGCCGACGCCTTGGGCACCGTTTCCCTGTCCGGTCGTGACTTTGCCCAGGCGCCGGAGCTGACCGCAAATGTCGCCTTAAGCTTCGATCAGCCCATTGGCCGGGATCTGTCGCTGAGCGGGCGTGTGGCGGCCTATTACTCCGGTGAGCAATTCACTAACCCGGCCAACAATGAGAAGCGCGACGCGCAGACCGAATATGCCGCCACGCTGGCGTTGAGCTCGGCCTCGACCGGGCTGTCCGTGAGCCTGTGGTGTCAAAACTGCAGCGACGAGCGTTATGTGACACAACACTTCGACTCACCGCTGCAGAATGTGGGTGACGATTACGATTTTAACGGCTATGTGTCGGCTCCGCGGACCTATGGTGTGACGGTACGCGGAGAATTCTAATAATAATTAACAGAGGTGTTCACGATGGATCGGAAAACCGGGATGTTTTCATATCATCTGTTAGCGGCGGCGGTTCTCAGTCTGGGACTGACCGCCTGTGGTGGTGGCTCATCTGAATCCGGCAACAGCGCCGGCGGGGGTGATGTTGGCGGCGGAGACGGCGGCAGCGGAGGGGGTGGCGAAGAGCTGGCCCCCTTGCTGCGCAGTGCCAGTGCCCCCAGCGGTGGACACCGCTGGGCGGAATTCTGCGCCGGGCAAGCGGATAGTGCGCTACTTCCCCAAGACCCCCGAGAGCTGATTGTTGACGGCGCCAACGACGGCCGTGCCGTTGTTTTCAATGTGGACTGGCGGAGCTGCGAAACCAATGATCCCCTGCGCCCGACGACCTGCGGTGATTACCGTTCGCTGTATGCGAAAGGCGAGCTGATTGGCCGGGGGCAGGGCGAGGTGGGCACCGCGCATATGTTCAGCGGTGACACCAGCGACTATGCCGATTTCACCGACCCCACCACCTACAGCAGCTCGGGCTCGCTGTTTACCATCTCGGCTGAGGCCTATAACCGGTTATGGTTGAACTGGACCGGCTACTTATTGGCTCCGGCACTGCCCGCGCGCCCCGACAATTTCGATGAGCTGGTGGCAGAGCGCTATGGCTCGCCGCTGCCCGAAGAACGCAATCCCTATCCCCTGGCAGGCGAAGACCCCAATGCCAGCAACGGCGGC
The DNA here is from genome assembly GCF_984394615.1 of Spongiibacter sp. Classification (NCBI taxonomy): domain Bacteria; kingdom Pseudomonadati; phylum Pseudomonadota; class Gammaproteobacteria; order Cellvibrionales; family Spongiibacteraceae; genus Spongiibacter; species Spongiibacter sp. The sequence goes on from NZ_CFHTQA010000057.1 coordinate 6,733, forward strand.
AGCGGGCAGTTGCCGATTGGCTTTACCCAGTTGCGTGAACCGGATGGCAGTTGGACGGGGCAGATTGGTGTGAAGCTGTGCTCCTTCTGCCACGATGGCCAGATCAGTGGTGAGCCGGTATATGGTGGCGCCGGTACCATCGGCGATTTCACGGTGGCTTTCCGCGATTTTGCCGCCGCGGGACTGAGCCCCACCTTTGGTTTGCTGGGTGGTCCGATTACCATTGCCGCCAACCGTGGCACCGGGGCAATAGACCAGTTCCAGATTGGTTTTCTGGTCTTCAACGGCGGCGATATTGAAGAGTTCACCAACGACAAGATTCTGTTCAGTCAGGCCATCGGCAACATCAAAAGTCCGCCGTGGTGGAATATGGGACACCGGGTCCAGAAATTCCACGGCTCGGTATTGCCGATGGATGCCTCGCGCATCGATATGGCCGCTTACTATCCGCTGTTGATCAATGACGACCCGGTGGGCTGGGTGGATGAGGCATCCTATCCCTTCCAGATATGGGCCGAATCAATTACCGCGCCAAAATATCCGGGAGCGATCGACCCGCAACTGGCTGAGCAGGGCGCCATTCTATTCCACGCCAAGAACCTGTGGGCCGCGAATCTGAATAATCCCGTGCCGGAACCGGAGCAGTTGGGTAACGGTAGCTGTGCGAGTTGCCACGGGGTTTACTCACCGCGCTACGCCGAGGATGACAGCTTCCTGGCTGATCCCGACATGATGGGCATTGCCGCCAACCTTGTTGATATGGAAGTGATTCGTACTGATCCCGTGTACGCACAGGCGCAGCAGAGTCTGCGAAATGCCGACGGCTCGCCGAATATCGGTATCGACTACAATCCGTTCCTGACCTGCGGGGTAGGGGATTTTGGTGATACCCCGAATAATACGCCGGTCTTGCTTGCCCCGCCGCTGTTTGGCATCTGGGCGTCGGCGCCCTATCTGCACAATGCATCGGTCCCCAATCTGTGGGGCGTTCTCGATCCCGACAGCGAGCGGCCGAATATCTGGCTGCGGCAATCGGCTCCGGCCCCGGAGGGGATGGAGGGACGTGTGGTCATGGGGTTTGATACCGATTTTGATCGCGCCTATGACCAGGAGAAACTGGGCTGGAAATACACCGAGTTGGATTGCCTGTCGGGCTTCCCGGCCACGCAGCCCCTGTTGAACTGCAATCCCATCGACGAAGATGGCGGCTCGCTGCAGGATATCTTCGGCGCTATTTACGAGCGCATCGCGCTGCTGTGGAACCTGCCTATTGATGAGTTGGCCAATATTCCGCTCACGGATCAGCAGATTGAGAATCGCAAGGTGTACAACACCAATATCTACTCGCAGGGCAATGAGGGCCACGACTTCACGGCGGTGCTGACTGACACCGAACGTCGTGCGATTATTGAATACCTCAAAACCTTGTAAGCCCTGTCATAACGGGATAATTGCTGGCGCCTTTGAACAGGGCGCCAGCCGCCAGCCGGAGTAGGCTGGTCGCATAATAATAATTGAGGCGATGATGGACAGACGGACCCTGCTACTTATCGGGCTGCTTTTGCTGCCCGTGACTCCTGTGCATGCGCTGGCGAAAGGCGACGCCGTGCCGGATTTTCAGCGCCCGTCTCTGGGCGGGCAATCATCGGTGGCACTGGCTGACTATGCCGGTCAGGTGGTGTATCTCGATTTCTGGGCCTCCTGGTGCGGGCCCTGCCGCCTGTCTCTGCCTGCGCTCGATGCGCTGTATCGCGAGTTGGGGGATCAGGGCTTTGTCGTCCTTGCGGTGAATGTCGATGCCTATCAAGAAGATGCCGACGCCTTTCTGAATAGCCACCCCGTCAGTTACCCCACACTGCGCGATGCCGACAGCACGCTGCCCAAGCGTTTCGCGGTGAAAGGGATGCCGACGGCCTTCCTGATTGATCGCGATGGCCGCGTACAGCACGTGCACGAAGGGTTCCGCAAAACCGATATCGAACCCTTGCGACGCAAAATTATGGCCTTGCTGGAGGAATAAGTGATGCGTTTGAAGGTAGTGTTGACGGCAGTTCTGCTCACGGGGCTGTTGGCTGGCTGTGCGACCGAACCGGTGGAGGCTTGGCAGCGAGGCTATCTGGCCCGGCCGGAAATGGCCTGGGACCCCGACCCGCTATCCTCCGGTCTGCGTTCCCAAATCTACTACAGTAAAGAAGCCAGCAAGGGGGGCGCCTCCGTCGGCGGTGGCGGCTGTGGCTGTAACTGAACGGCTGAAGAGCGCCGGTGAAAGGGACTGAGGAAATACCATGACAGAGAGTCGCAATCGACACCGTTTGGCGACATTGGCCAGCGCGGCGCTGGCTATTCCCGGCCTGAGCTTGCCCGCGGCTGCGGCGACGGTGCTCACCGAAACCGTCGTGCAGTACAAGGCGTCGGCCTATCGCGAAGATGATCTGGATAGTGGGAAACTGTCGGGGGGATCGACCAAACGTTACGACATCGACAGCCATCAGTTTCGCGCTGCCGCTCCGCTGGGCGATACCACCGACGTTGCCGTCGACCTGACCTATGAAACCATGAGCGGCGCGTCGCCGTGGTTTATTCTTCCCGGTCAGAAAGGCCCGGTACAGGTAATGAGCGGTGCCAGCATTGAAGAGCAGCGCAAAGATGTGCAGGCCTCCGTCAACCAGCTTATTGGCGACAAGGCCAAGCTGTCAGTGAAGGCCGGGGCTTCCGAAGAAAACGACTATTTTGCATTGAATGCGGGCCTGGAAGGGCTCTATGAGTTCAATGATGGTCTGGTGACGCTGACCGGCGGCATCGGCTATAGCGACGACGAGCTCGAGCCCACCGACGGTGACATTCTGCCGGACCGCGTTGACGAAGCCAGCAAGGACGCAACGACCGCTTTCGTTGGCCTGAGCCGGATTCTGAGTCCGCAGACCGTGGTGCAGGGCAGTCTGTCGCTGAATGTGCAGCGCGGCTATCTGTCAGACCCCTACAAAAAAGTGTGGCAGGACGATATTGCCAATACCGTGGCCGACGCTCGTCCCGAGCGACGTGAAGAGTGGGTAGGCCAACTGCGACTGCGGCATTTCCTGCCGGATATCAAAGCCGCCCTGCATGTGGATTATCGCTACTTTGAAGACGACTGGGATATTGCCTCCCATACCTTCGATGTGTCCTGGTATCAGAACTTGCCCGGCGGCTGGCAGTTGACACCCTCACTGCGTTATTACAGCCAGACCCAGGCTTTTTTCTATGCGCCGTATTTCTTCTCTGCACGCGCCGACGGTCTGGCCAGCAGCGACTACCGACTGTCGCCCTACGGTGCGTGGAGCCTGCGCCTGCGATTGGAAAAGCAGTGGGGCGATATAGGCTTGCATGCCGAGTGGGAGGGCTATGAGGCGAGTGCGGACTATGCGCTGGAAACCGTCGACGTGGAAAACCCTTCACTGGTCAGCTTCCAGCTACTGTCGCTGGGACTGAACTGGCAGCTTTAAATGAGCAAGCCGCTGTCTCTGTTTCGCTTCGCGTTTACGGCCATGGCCAGTCCCTGCGAATTGCAGCTCTACGCCGAGTCTGCTGCCAGTGCCGATATTGCCGCCGGTGCGGCGATTGCCGAAGTGCAGCGTATCGAACAGAAATACTCCCGCTACCGTGACGACAGTGTGCTCAGTGGTCTTAACCGCGCGGCGGGTGGCGAGCCGGTCGTCGTCGATGCGGAAACGGCTGCGCTGCTGGACTATGCCGATACCGCCTGGCGCGAGAGCGAGGGGCTGTTCGATATCAGCTCCGGCGTATTACGCGAAGCCTGGGACTTCAAGTCTGGCCGCCTGCCCAGCGACGATGCCGTGAATCATTGTCTGGCCCGACTGGGCTGGCAGAAGCTGCAATGGTCTGCGCCATCGCTGCAATTGCCCGCTGGCATGCAACTGGACTTTGGCGGCTTTGGTAAGGAATACGCCGCAGACCGCGCGGCGGAGTGCTGTCTGCAGCGGGGCATTCATCACGGCTTGGTTGATCTCGGGGGCGATATTCGTCTGATCGGTCCCCACCCCGACGGTCGGCCCTGGCAGATCGGTATTCGCGACCCGCGTGACCCCGAACACGCTCTGGCGGTATTGCCCCTCAAGCAGGGTGCTCTGGCCAGCAGTGGTGACTACGAGCGCTACATGGTGGTGGACGGACAACGCTACAGCCACATTCTCGACCCCCGCCGTGGCTGGCCCGTGGAAACCCCCATGCGCAGCGTTAGCGTGGTCGCTCCCCTGTGCCTGCTGGCGGGCACCGGGGCGACCGTTGCCATGTTGCAGGGGCGGGACGGTGCCCCGGACTGGTTGCAGGCGCTGGGCCTGCCGCACGTCTGGATTGATGCCGAGGGACAGTGGGGCGGGAGTCTGCAGGCCGAGGTTTCTGCGGGATAATTCGTTGCGGGCTGGCGGGACAAATCCCGGCGCTAGGCAACAAGTCTCGAATCACTACTGCTCATATATTCATCACTGAATAATAAAAACGGCTTCTCTGCGTGTGAATGCACCGCCGGGAGCCGAGAGAGGTGATGGTATGCGTATTCGACACTCCCTGCTTGCAATGGTCGTGGCCGGTTTTGTCACCGCCTGTGGTGGTGGGGGTTCCGGTGGCGGGGCTCAGGGACAGGGCGATGGCGGCAACGGAGGCAGCGGCGTTGGCAGCCCGATCGGTGAGCCGGATGTCTTCTTTGAGCAGCGCCTGCAAACGGCGGTGGCATTTTGCCGGACTTGTCATATTCCAGGCGCGGTTGCCGACAGTGATGAGGGCCGCCGTTTTATGCTGAGCAGCAATCCCAGCAACGACTACGACCTGCTGTATGCCTCCTGGCAGGCATTGGGTGGCGGTGTCGACAGCAGTCTGATTCTGATCGAGGCCAGCGATGACAGCGAACCCCATAGTGGCGGCAAACCCTGGGTCGCTGGCGGCGCGATTTATCAGAATATGCGTACGCTGCTGGCCTGCTGGGATAATCCCGATAGCTGCTCACTGAGCGGCGGCGATGAGCCCGTTGATACCGCTGAAGAGCCCCTGCTCGGCAGTGCCCGTGGCGGCCATCGCTGGTTTGACTACTGTGGTGACGACGGCAATGGCAATCCTCGGCCCGATTCGGCCGTGCTGCCTGTCGACCCTCGCTCACTGATCCAGCCGGGTATTAACAGTGGCCGCGCAGTGGTGTTCAATGCTTTCTGGAAAGACTGCCACATAGATCCCGAACTGGTGGGCGAACGCCCGCATCCGGAGACCTGTGGAGAGCTGCGCAGCAGTTACGAAAAAGGTCGGCCCATCATGGAAGGTAATGGGCAGATCGGAGCGGCTACAACTTTCGCTGGAGATCAGCCGCACGGCATGTCGGCCGCCAGTGCGGAGCAGTACAACCGCCTGTGGATGATCTGGGGAATGCCCGGCCGACCGGACAATTTTGACGATCTGGTGGCTGAGCGTCACGGCTTCGGTCCGGTGCTGCGCGGTCCCGATGCGCCCCGCAACCCCTATCCATTGCCGGGAGAAGATCCCAATCAGACCGACGGCGGCTCGGGTACCTTGCCTCAGGGGCTGACCCAGACGCGCAACGCAGACGGCAGTTACAGTGGCTATATTGCCGCCAACTGTCAGGGCTGCCACAGCACGCCGGTGCAGACCGCTGACGGCCTGCAATATCTCTACGGGGCGGGCGGTGGTCTGCTGGACGCGACGACGTCTGCCCGCGACCTTGCCGCGACCGGTGTGCCGGGGCTGTTGCTGATCGACCGCGGCGGCTTTGGCGGCCGCGTGCGGGGGACCAACAATGCGCAGTTCGCCAATGTTCTGTCGGTTGTCGGCGCCTTTGATCCCAGCAACTTCACCACCATCGGCGAGATTCTCAACAATGGCTCGACGGCCACCGGCGACACGCCCGCCTGGTGGAATGTCGGTCGTCGTCCGGTGAAGTTTGTCGATGCCATGTTCTCCGGTGACGCTGTGCGTGTGGACTTCGCCCTCTACTACCCGCTGCTGGATAAAAACCCCTTGCTCGATGGTGAGCTGCCCGGCATTTTCGACAGCGAGCGCATTGAAGCCTGGATGAGTGAGAATGTGCAGCACGGTGACCACTGGATTATGGCGCAGAAGTCACCGGTCTATCCGGGTGAGATTGATACCGCACTCGCAGAGCAGGGCGCGGTGCTGTTTCATACCAAGGATCTGTGGGCAGCTACGCTCGATAATCCGGTGGCGTCGCCTGCAGAAGGGAATGGCAGCTGCGCCAGTTGTCACGGCGCCTATTCGCCTCGCTATGTGAATGACAGCCGTTATCTCGCGTCGCCTGAGCTTGAGGGCATCGCCAGCTATATTACGCCGATCGACATCATCGATACCGACCGGGTGCGCCTCGATACCTTCAATGAGGGGACAAACCGCGGGCTGTCGAATACCTTTGTCGGCTATCCGGAAACCGCAGGCACCGAGCAGGATTGCCGCGTGCAGAACCTGCCGGAGCTGGCCAACGGACGTCCTCGCGGTTACGCCGCACCGCCCCTGTATGGCATCTGGGCCACCGCGCCCTACCTGCACAATGGCTCGGTGCCCACCGTTGAAGCGCTGCTGGATTCAGCACAGCGCCCGGCCATCTGGCGCCGTACCTCCAAACCCGCCAGGGCCGACCAGGCCGGGCAGGTGGTGATGGGCTTTGACTACAACTTCGAGCGGGCGTATCTCGACGATAAGTTGGGCTGGGATTATGACGAGCTCAACTGCGGCGGCGATCACAGCCTTCCCTATCTGGATTGCACGCCACTCGACCCGCTGTTGGACGCGGTGCTCGGTATTCCGCTGAACACGCTGTTCTCCAACTTGCTGCTGGCCTGGAATATTACCAACCCGCCGGTGCTCACCGACAGCGATATCGAAAATCGCAAAATCTATAACACCGCGATGTTCAGTCAAGGCAATGGCGGCCACCGCTTCAGTGATGTGCTGACCGACAGTGAGCGCCGCGCCATCATCGAGTATCTGAAAACACTGTAGAGATATCGATGGCGGTAGCGATACCGCCGATCGCGCTTCTACGTGGTCTCTGCCTGCAGGCCTCCCCGACGGGAGGCCTTTTTTATGGCGACCGCTGTCATGAAATAACAGGCGCTGTGGCGAGTTTTAACAATGAGGCGGCTCGTCAGGGCTTTTATTATGCATGCCACATAATAACCAAGCGTCCGGTTGCCCAGACCGGAGGCCCGACAATGGAAGACCTCAATGACTCGCTCAACAGACATTCGCCGCTGGATCATCGACCACTACCTGCAAGATGGCCTGGATGGCTCTGAGCTGCGACTGGAAACACTGCCGATGCCCGAACTGGCACCCGGACAAGTGCTGATCAAAGCCCGGCTGCTGTCGCTGGATGCCTCCAATCTGCTTTGGCTCAGCGAGCGCGAGGATTACCTGCCGCAGCTACAAATTGGCGATCCGATGCGCGGCCATATCATCGGGCAGGTAGACGCGTCTCGGCATCCGGCATTTCGCGAGGGCCAGCATGTCGTCAGTCTGCAGAGCTGGTCGGATTACATTGTGGCAGACGGCGATACGCTGCTCGACGATGCCCTGACAATGACGCTGGAATTGCACCCGGAAATTCCGCTGGATGCCTATGTCGGCACCTTGGGTCTCACCGGCTGGTCGGCCTATGCCGGCATGATCGATGTGGGACAGGTGCAACCGGGCGAGCGCGTATTGGTGAGCGGTGCCGCGGGCGCCACCGGCATCATGGCCGCGCAGATTGCCAAAGCGGCTGGCGCGAGGGTTTACGGCCTCGCCGGAGGGGCAAAGAAGTGCCAGCTACTGGTCGAAACCCTGGGACTTGATGGCGCCATCGATTACAAGGGCTGCGACGATTTACAGGCGGCCATCGCTGAGGTGATTCCCGACGGTGTCGAGGTGTTTTTCGACAACGTGGGCGGTGAAACCCTGGACGCGGTGCTGCCCAACATGGCCTTGCATGGGCGCATTGTCGCCTCGGGCAGCGTTTCCCAGTACGGCAAGGCCGCGCAATACGGTGTGAAGAACCTGCCCCTGGTAACCACCAAACGGCTGCGGATTGAAGGCTTTATGATTCTGGACTACCTCGACCGGGTGCCCGCCATGCTGGAGACTCTCGAACAGTGGTTTCTGGAGGGACGGCTGCTCAATCAGAACCATCTTGTGCAGGGTTTGGAAAATGCGCAGGCTGCCTTACCCACACTGATGAGTGGCGGCAACACCGGCAAGCTGGCTGTGTATCTGGATTGACGGTGCGATACCGGAACCGTGAACAGGCGGGCCTTCGCCCGCCTCTCGCTTAGCGGAATCGCATCGTTAACGGCAGGGTTTGCAGACCGCTGACAAACTGGCTGGGGATGTATGTGGGAGTGCCCGCCAGCGCGACGCTGTCCAACTGTGGCAGCAGTTGCCCGAAGAAGCATTCGATTTCCATGCGGGCCAAATGCATTCCCAGACAGTTGTGACGACCGTGACCGAAGGCGAGGTGACGACTGCCTTTGCGTTGAATATCAAAGCGCCCGGCATCGGCAATAGCCTCCTCGTCGCGGTTGGCCGAGGCGAAGAACATCGCCAGTGTTTCGCCTTTGCGAATACGCTGTCCGCGCAGTTCTACATCTTCCAGCGCGGTGCGCGCAAAGTGTTTGACCGGGGTGACCCAGCGAATCATTTCATCGGCAGCCTGGGGCAGTAGTTCCGGGTGCTGCTCCAGCAATGTCCGTTGATCGGGATGTTCGATCAGCGCCAGCATGCCGCCCGCGATACTGGCACTGGTGGTGTCATGTCCCGCCGTTGCCAGCAGCACGAAATACGAGGTCAGCGTGAAGGGGTCGAGCAATTGATCGTCGAGCTTGGCATTGGCCAGTAGGCTGGCGAGGTCATCTCGTGGCGACGCCCGGCGATCCTCCGCCAGCGCGGTAAAATACTCACCCATACGCTGCACAGTTTCGACAAACACTGCGGTCGCATCCTGCTCCTCGGTGACATAACCGTCGGGGGCGAACAGCCGTTGGGTCAGGGCGAGGATGGTCGCCTCATCTTCCTGGGGCAGCCCGATTAACTGCAGAATGACCCGCAGCGGATACCAGAACGCGATGTCGGCCGCGAAGTCGCAGTCTCCACCGGTGGTATCGCGCAGACGTTGCACAAATTCGCTTGCCAGCTCATTCACGTGCCCGCGCAGCTTGGCGACATTGGCGGGCATAAACCAGTCGCGAGTGATCTGCCGAAGTGCCCGATGTTGCTCGCCATCCATGTGGACCAGCGTTTTCACGCCCTGAGCATCGCCAAAGCGCGCAATATTGGTTTGCTCAAGCGCTTCCATAATCAGTACTGTGCGCGGTTCGGCGCTGAACAGCTCCGGGTGGGATTCGATATAGCGAATGTCCTCATAGCGGCTCACCGCCCAATAGGGACGAATGCCCTCCGGCTCGACATAGGCAATGCCGTCGGTGGCGCGCAGTTCTGCAAGTTTTGCGTCGATGTCTGCAGGGCGTTGATAACTGAACGCGTCGCTGAGAATGTCGAGGTTGGCAATTGCCATAAACAACTCCTTATGGTGTTGGCACCGAGGCGGCTTTACGCCGGCGCTTTACAGTGTTTTCAAGTATTCAATTACGGCGCGACGCTCGGTGTCGGTCAGCACATCACTGAAGCTGTGACCGTCGCGACTGTTGCCCAGAATGCGGCTGTCGAACACCAGACGCTTGTCGAACGCGCCCGGGCTGGGGTCCGGTATCGACAGCAGCGCCGTCCAGTTCACACTCTGCTTGAGGAAGCTTTCCACTAACTGCAGCAGGCTGGGGGCATTCTCATCCACGGGATTGCAGTTGAGTTGTGTGGAGCCGGGGATGTCTTCACAACTCAGGGCCTGGTATTTCCAGCCCATGGCCTGACTGTCGTAGGCGCGCTCAAAATGCTGATCAAAGCCGATAATGCCAGACTCACTGCGCAGGGCCCGCTGCCAGATAGCCGGGCGCTGCGACGAATCCAGCAGGGCGTCGATCGTGGGCACCGAGCCGTTGTGCAGATACGGCGCCGTGGCCCACACCCCATACAGCGGTGGCGCCTGATAGCCGATCACGCCCTGTTCCCAGCCGCAGGCACCCTCGGGTCGCATGCCGACGGGCAGGCTGTCATCCAGTGCCTCGCTCAGCGGGTTTTTATCCTCAGGCGCAACATAGTCCGGGTCGCCCTCGGGGGAGCCGAAATAGGTTGAGCCGAAGGTGGCGCGCAGGTAGGGGGTGATATTGTCGGCGCGAGCGGGGTCGGTGCCGATGGTGTCCAGCGGTGAAATATGTGCCGCCAATCCCTCGAGTGCGGGGTCTTCCAAAAACTCGGGATCGTTGACGTAGCGCGGCGAGTAGGCGCCATGGCAGCTGGCACAACTGCCATTGCCTCCTTCGGGGCGGGGCGCATTGGCGTTGCCGGGTTCGGCCCACAGGTCTTTGGTGTGGAACAGCACTGCGCCCTGTTCAGCCAGTGCGGTATCGATGTTGCCCGGATATTCCGGCGATACCGTCGACAGGATGTAGGCGGACACATCCTGATCGTTGCTCTCGATAATATGCCGGTAGGTCACGCCGTCGAAGATCTCGGGCGAAATCTGCCCGGCGGCCATCAGAATGCGGGTGGCATCTACTGACTGACCGGCGTCGAAGAACTTGCGGGCGCGGTGGCTGTAATTCCACCACGGCGGAGTGTCCTGTGCCTGGGCGGTGGGGTGATCGAAATCCAGCCCCTCGCTTGCCAGCGCTTTCAGCGGGTTGGGCGCCAGACCGAGGGTGTCGTAGTCCAGCAGCATCGCCAGCAGTTCGAAAGCGCCCACGGCGTTATTCTGGCCGCGTTGTTTTACGCCCATATTGAACAGCATTTCCGGGCTGACGTTACCGATATCACTGGTAATTCCCAGGTATTGCAGCGGTGAGTTGTCGGCAAAAACCATCAGGTAGTCGAGGTTGGCATTGCCGAGACCTAAACTTTCATCGGTCAGCAGCGGGCCGCTGTTGCTGTCGATCTGGCCGCCGTGACACTGAAAACAGGCGACGCTGCCGATCTCGCCGGTCCAGCGCCCGTTCTCGTCTTTGAGTTGACGCAGTCCCATTGGCAGTTTGCCCGAGCCGCCGTTACTGCTGTTCGGGTCTTCGCCGGGCAGCGGGTAGGGGTTGTGATAATTGGCGTAGTTCATGCCATAGCGAAGGCTGTAAAGCGCTTCGAAA
>NZ_CFHTQA010000058.1:0-15552 GCF_984394615.1 Spongiibacter sp.
CCGTCGTCGGCAAAGTTGTTCTTACCCAGTTGCTTGACCTTGTTAAAGGCCTCGCGCAGCACCGCCTCCGAATCGCAGACCTGCATGCCGATACCGCCGCCCCCGGCGGTACTTTTGAGCATCACCGGGTAGCCAATATCGGCCGCTTCCGCGCAGGCGGCGTCCACATCCGCCAGCAGACCCGAACCCGGCGGCAAGGGCACACCCGCGGCGGCGGCTATCTCCCTTGCGCGGTGTTTCAAACCAAAGCTTTGCATCTGCTCCGGGGTGGGGCCAATAAAGGTAATTCCCGCCGCCTCACAGGCACTGACGAAGGTCGCGTTTTCACTGAGAAAACCGTAGCCGGGGTGGATCGCCTCGGCGCCACAGGCGCGGGCAATTTCCAAGACTTTGTCGCTGTTGAGATAGGTGTCGGCTGCACCGCCCTCGCCGAGGCTGTAGGCTTCATCGGCCTGACGCACATGCAGACTACGGGCGTCGACGTCGGCGTAGACCGCCACGGAAGTGATGCCCATTTCGCGCAAGGTACGAATAATTCGGGTGGCGATGGCACCGCGGTTGGCAATCAATACTTTCTTGAACATGCTGGTCCGTTGCGGGCCGTCCCGCTTGTGTCTACGACAGTGGCCGTCCACTGAAGTCGTTGGATCGCTTGTTAATCAGGCCGCCCAGATCAGGCACTCGACCGGGGTCGGGTTGTAGGCATTGCAGGGGTTGTTGAGCTGCGGGCAATTGGAAATGAGCACAATGGTGTCGACCAGCGCTTTCAGTTCTACATATTTCCCCGCGCCGGAAATACCGTCGGCAAAGCTCAGCTCACCGTCTGCCGTGACCGGTACATTCATAAAAAAGTTGATGTTATGACCGATATCCCGCTTGCTCAGCCCGTACTCGGGGTGCTCGGCAATAGCGAGCATCCAACTGTCGCGACAGGCGTGCATGCAGCGTTTTTCCAGGTCGTAACGCACGGTATTGCTTTCGGTGGCGCAGGCACCACCCAGGGTGTCGTGACGACCGCAGGTGTCGGCCACAATTTCCAGCATCGGGCGATTCAGGGTACTGCGCAGCACAGAGCCAGCGGTCAGGTAGACATTGCCCTGTTCGCGGATGGTGTCGGTGGCGCTGTAGCGCTCAGCGGGATCGTCGGCGCAGAAGAACAGCGTATCCGCCGCCTGATTCCCCTCTAAATCGAGGATGCGCAGTACTTCTCCGGCGCCCAGTTTCGCAATGTAGTAATCCCCGGCGTCGATCTGCTCGCGGCGCAGTGCTGTATCGGCGAGGCGTTCACTGTGTTTAATCATGTTTCTCTCCTCAGGCGCCCAGGTAATACAGTGCGTTGTTGGCAAAGCCACGACGGTTTTCGTCGCAATGATTGAGGCAGATATCGTCCTCGGTCATCGGCTCGGCCACGCTCAATTCCACACCAATGCGGCAGCGCGGATAATCGGCAGCGGTGTTCAGCGGGTGAGGACAGGCGTGAATCAGCATCAGGCAATCCATCTCAATCCGCAGGGTCAGCGTGCTGCCCGGCGCACTGTGCCCGTCGGCCAGTTGCAGATTGCCCTCGTCGTCGGTTTCCACCTTGCTGAAGACATTGATGTTGGCGGCCATGTCCGCGGCGCCAAGACCGTATTTCGCCAGCTCAACCAGAAAGGCGTCATGACCATTCTGATGCCAGTCGTTGCGGTCGTGCTGATAGTCGCGACGGCCCCAGCGCGCATCAATATGGCTGGCGTGGCTATTGCCACACACCGTGTCATGCCAGCCCAGATCATCGTCGACAATCGAGGCAAAAATGCGCCCCATATCCGAGTACAGGCAATTGCCACGAGTCAGTTTGAAAGTGTGTTGACACTTGAGGGTGTCCGGCGCGTTGTAGCGCTCGAGCAGGTTGCGCGGGTTATAAAACAGCAGCCCGGCATTGCCGTTGCCGTCGATATCCTGCAGCCGCAGCAAGGTGCCGCGACGCAACTCCAGCGACCAGTGACCGCCCGGCGCGATGGTGGTTTGATAGTGATTCATGAGGCTAACTCCTGACCCGAACTGCTCAGGCCACTGTCAATTTCTTGCAATAACTCCGGTTCGCAGGCGCCCACCGGCAGGTCGTAGGTAATGCCTGCGCCGTAGGTGTTCGGCGCCTGGGGATCAACCCGCAGTTTGTCGAACACCCACAGACGGGTGCCCAGATGAAAGCCCTCGGCCAGATCGTGGGTCACCATAAACACCGTGAGCTTGTGCTTGCGCCACAGCGACAGCACAAGCTCATGCATATCGGCGCGAATGCCGGGATCGAGCGCCCCGAAGGGCTCATCCAGCAACAGAATGCGGGGCTTGAGAATCAAGGCCTGGGCGATAGCCAGGCGCTGGCGCATACCGCCGGAGAGTTCATCCGGATAGCGATCCGCCATATGCGACAGTCCCACGGTATCCAGCATCGCCATGGCTTCCTCGCGGGCGGCGCGCTTGCGCTTGCCCCAGAGAAAACCCAGCGCAGAGCCTTCAAAGGCGCGGGCAATGGTGACGTTTTCCAACACCGTCATGTGGGGAAATACCGAGTACTGCTGAAAGACCACGCCGCGCTCGGCATCGGGCTCGTCGGCAATGGGTTTGCCGTCCAGCAGAATCTCGCCCTGACTGGGCACATCGGTACCCAGCAACATCCGCAGGAAGGTACTTTTACCGCAGCCCGAGGCCCCCACCAGGGTGATGAACTCCCCCTCTTTCACGGTAGAGGAGATGTTTTCCAGAATGACGTTGTCGCCGTAGCGCTTCCATACATTGCGAATCTCGATCATGAGCGACTCTCCTGCCAAGGGTAGGCCCAGAGGCTGAGCTTGCGCAGTACCAGGTCGATGACGAAGGCCAGCAGGGCAATCCAGGCCACATAGGGCAGGATCACATCCATCGACAGGTAGCGGCGCACCAGAAACACGCGGTAGCCAAGACCGTCGGTGGAGGCGATGGCCTCGGCAGCAATCAGGAATAGCCAGGCACTGCCCAGCGACAGGCGCACAGCGTCAATCAGTCGCGGCATCAATTGAGGAATCAGCACCCGCAGCAGGATCTGCCCGCTGTTCGCCCCCAGCGTTTGTGCCTTGACCAGTTGCTCGCGGGGAATTTCCAGGCAGCGTTTCTGAATATCCCTGGCGATAAAGGGCGTCACGCCGATGGCAATCAGCGCCACCTTGGAGACTTCACCCAAGCCGAACACAATAAACAGGATCGGCAGGATCGCCATCGGGGGAATCAGCGACACCACCGTCAGCAGCGGTGCCACTCCCGAGTACGCCAGCGGGAAGGCCCCCGTACCCAAACCGAACAACATACCCAGCGAGGCCGCGATCAGCATGCCCAGTCCAAGGCGGGTCAGGCTGCTGAGCGTGTCCTGCCAGAAAAGGTATTCCCCCGTGCGCTTGCTGGGCTCGAACGCCAGGCGATGTATGGCATCGCCCATCTGCTCAAAACTGGGCAGCAATTTGTCCTGGGGGTTTTCCGCCAGCCGCGCATCCGAGGCCAGTACGTAGATCAGCAGCAATAAAGCAAAGGGCAGTAGCGACAGGGCAATGCCCCATACCCGCGACGGTTGCTGATTGATAAGTCGTCTCATAAAAGCTTCCAGGCTAAAGAGAAGTGTTGGGCGATGCCTGGCACCGCCCGCGGAACCGGCTTACAGTTTGCCGTCAGCCGCCATCTGCATGTAGCTGGGGTTGAAGCGCAGCTTGATATTGCCTTTATTGCCGTACACCCCGGCAGGGGTTTCGATACCGATAAACCCGGCATCCGGCGCACCGTCACCCAGCAGACCGTGAGCGAAAGAGAACTCTGCCACGCTCTGCATCGTCGTTTTCAGGTCTTTGCTGCGCGTGAAGCTGACCGCGTCGGCGGGCTTGTAAAACATCTGTGTGCTGGCGAGCTGGGCGTCATACCCGGCCAGATCCGTGCCGGACGCAGTTGCCATTGCGGTGCGCGCTGCCACTCCTTTCTCATCGGCAGCACTCATGGTTGTCATGATTTCATACCAGGCACCGGTCAGTGCCTTACCCAACGCAGGGTTTTGCTCAAGCACCTCGGTATTCACTACCAGCATGTCGATGATCTCGCCGGGGATTTGCGAAGAGTCGAACACTTTGTTGGCGCCGGGCATGCCCAGAATTTCGCTGAGCAGCGGGTTCCAGGTCACCACTGACGTGACGCCTGCCGTGGGATAGACCGCCACCATGTCAGCGTCGGAGGTATTTACCACGGTCACATCCGCCTCGCTCAGACCCACGCTGTCCAGCGCCCGAGCAAGCAGATAATGCGAGACGCTCAATTCCACCAGATTCACCTGCTGCCCCTTAATGGCCGCCAGTGAATCTTCCGCTTTGAGCACAATGCCGTCGTTACCGTTGGAGAAATCGCCCACGATCAACGCGGTGCTGTCGACGCCACCTGCAGCGGGAATGGTCAGCGCGTCCATATTGGTCATGGCGCAGGCGTCAAAAGCGCCAGTGGTGTATTGGTTAATCGATTCGATGTAATCGTTGATCTGCACCACATCAATTTCAATGCCGTATTTCTCGGCCCATTTGTCGACGATCTTCTGTTCGTCGCCATAGCCCCATGGCATCCAGCCCACATAGATAGACCAGCAGACTTTAAAGCTGTCTGCGGCCAGACTGAAAGAAGAAAAGCTGAGTGTCAGTAACAGTGTCGCTAGTCGTTTCATCGCCTGCCTCCGGCATAGGTTACGCGGTAAATAGAGCACTCCTGGCAGTCTGCTGCCGATCGTCTCCCGGGCTTTTGTCCCGCCGTGTAACCTGTTCCAAAGCAGCGTTGACCGCGTTTCAGAAGAGGTCGAAAGCTCTCGGACCAGCCGTTGCAATAGCTGCAACCGGAACCCTAGCTTTCCATTGCCAAATTGTGATGCCTGAACGGCATGTCCTGCCTTACCAAGAGTGCGGACGCAAAGGCTGATACAGATTTCGTGCCAAAACCCCTGCAGCCTTTACAAACAACCGCTTACCGACCTTGCAGCATTTCGCCCACCACCAATGCGCCCTCTAACAGGGCAGCACCGTCCCGCCACGCACAAAAACAAAGCAGGAAACACCACTAAAGCACAGCCTGCATCGCGCGCGACGCAACCCCTCCCCTTTCATGGCACGCGACATAAAAACGCCATCAAACTGTAAACATGCCTCCCTATGATCACTCGCGGTAAGTCATTAAGCATTGCCCAATATTCATCCACTAAGGATGGCGCGCCGAGGCGCGTTAATGAGAAAAGTCCTTTCGAGACCAGGAGCTTCCACATGCGACTTAAAACCGCCTTATTGTCAGGGGTGCTGCCCTTAGCAATAGCTGCATACAGCCATGCAGAGATACTGCCCGCGAGCCAGACCAGTAACAGCTGGTTCAGCGACGGCAAAGCGCTGACTGAAAACAAAGCCGGCAACACGGCAAATAACAGCAGCGCCAAAAACGTGATTCTGTTTGTGGGTGACGGCATGGGTATCTCGACCCTCACCGCCGCTCGTATTTTGCAGGGCCAGCAAAACGGCCAGACTGGCGAAGAAAACTTTCTGAGTTTTGAAAGCTTCCCCTATAGCGCACTGGTGAAAACCTACAACGTGGATGCGCAGACCCCCGACTCAGCGGGCACGATGACGGCCATGATCAGCGGTGTTAAAACCGATGCCGGCGTTATCGGCGTGAGTGAAGCAGTTGAGCGCGGCGATTGCGAATCGGCCCAGCAGAACCCGCTGATTACCGCCATTGAGCTGGCCGAACTGAAAGGCCTGGCAACCGGTATTATTTCTACCGCGCGGATTACCCATGCCACCCCCGCTGCCGCCTATGCCAAATCTGCTGACCGCAACTGGGAAGACATCAGCGATATGCCCGCTGCGGCGATTGATGCGGGCTGCGAAGATATTGCCTCGCAGCTGATCAACTTCGAAAGCAATTTGGAAACCCGCATCGACGGTGCCGACGTAGACGGCATTGACGTGGTCATGGGCGGCGGTCGTCGCCACTTTCTGCCCAAGGACGCCAGTGCCAACAGCCCCGATGCTCTCAGCAGTGTTGAAGGTGACCGCACAGATAGCCGCAATCTGGTGACCGAGTGGCAAAGTCAGTACAGCGATGGCGTTTATGTGTATGACGAGGACGGCTTCAATGCGGTCGATGCTGCCAGCACCAACCGCCTGTTCGGTCTGTTCAATGAGTCCCACATGCAGTACGAAGCTGACCGCGCCAATGATGTGGCCGGCGAGCCCTCACTGTCGGCCATGACCGGCAAGGCCATTGATATTCTGGCTAAAAACAACAACGGCTACATGATGGTGGTGGAATCCGGTCGCATCGACCACGGCCATCACGCAGGCAGTGCCTACAGCGCCCTGACCGATGCCATTGAATTTGCGAATGCGGTACAAACCGCCATCGACAACACCAACCCCGATGAAACACTGATTCTGGTCACTGCTGACCACAGCCATGTGTTCACCATCGCCGGCTATCCCAAACGCGGCAACCCGATTCTGGGTAAAGTCGTATCGGTCGGTAAAACCACCCCCGAACTGGCCGCCGATGGCATGCCCTACACCACGCTGGGCTATACCAATGGTCTGGGCTTCCGCGCACTGGGCAGCGAAACCGATGGCGACGCCAGTTACAGTGCTGGTCCGGATACTGGTCGCAAAGATCTGAGCAGTGTCGACACCACCAGCACCGGCTACCATCAAGAGGCACTGGTACCACTGGGCTCAGAAACCCACGCGGGTGAAGATATCAGCCTGCATGCCATGGGTCCCGGCGCCAGCAAGGTACAAGGGGTCATCGAACAGAACGTCGTCTTCCACGTGATTAATCAGGCGCTGGGTCTGATCGACGCCGAATAAGGAGAACCACCATGAACAAGTTTACACTCACCCTTATGACTGCAGCGATCGTCGGCCTGACTGCCTGTGGTGACGATGGCAAGAATGGCCGCAATGGAATGGATGGCCAGGACGGACAAAATGGTCAAAGCGGCCAGGATGGTCAAAATGGCCTGAACAGCCTGATTACCCAAACGGCGCTGGCCGTGGGTGACAGTAACTGTCCCGGCGGCGGCACACGTATCGACAGTGGCCTGGACAGCAACGCCAACGGCGAGCTGGACAGCAGCGAAATCACCGCGACCAAGTACCTTTGTGACCCCCACACTCCGGACGAGTCCGTTGACCTGATGGCCAACACCCGCAACAACGCTTGGTTCCAGGCGGCGGCAACTCGTGTCAGCAACCCGGAAGCGCCAGTGCTGACCCGCGGCGCGGCCAAGAATGTGATTCTATTTGTCGGCGACGGCATGGGTATCTCGACGGTAACTGCCGCGCGCATTCTGGAAGGCCAGCTAAAAGGGAAGCTGGGCGAAGAACATAATCTGAGTTTTGACCTGTTCCCCTTCTCAGGTCTGGCAAAAACCTACAACACTGATGCGCAGACGCCTGACTCCGCCGGCACCATGACGGCGATGATGAGCGGTGTTAAAACCGATGCCGGCGTCATTGGCGTCAGCGAAGCCACTGAGCGCGGCGACTGCGGCACCGTTGCCGGCAACGAACTGGTGACCGCGCTGGAGTTGGCAGAAATCGCCGGCAAATCTACCGGCATTCTGTCTACTGCCCGCATCACTCACGCGACCCCGGCAGCCACCTATGCCAAATCGGCTGACCGCAACTGGGAAGACATCAGCGATATGCCGGCCGCTGCCGTCACTGCGGGTTGTGAGGATATCGCCTCGCAGCTGGTGAATTTCGAAAGCAATCTGGAAGCGCGCATCAGCGGCATTGATGTCGATGGCATCGACGTGGTGATGGGCGGCGGCCGCCGTCACTTCCTGCCGAAAGACGCCAGCGCCAACAGCCCCGATGCCCTCAGCAGTGTTGAAGGTGACCGCACAGATGGCCGCAACCTGGTTACCGAGTGGCAGACCCAGTACGCCGATGGCAAATATGTCTTTGATGAAACGGGCTTCCTTGCGATTGATCCGGAGAACACCACGCGCCTGTTTGGTTTGTTCAACGAGTCACACATGCAGTACGAAGCCGACCGCAACAATGATATTGCCGGCGAGCCTTCACTGCGCGACATGACGGCTAAAGCCATCCAGATTCTGGACAACAACCCGGAAGGCTTTTTCATGATGGTGGAATCTGGCCGCATCGACCACGCTCACCACGCCGGTAATGCCTACGGCGCGCTGACCGATGCCATTGAGCTGTCAGAGGCCGTTGCCAAGGCGGTGGAGCTGACCAATCCAGAGGAAACCCTGATTATCGTCACCGCTGACCACAGCCACGTGTTCACCATTGCGGGCTACCCCAAGCGCGGCAACCCAATTCTGGGCAAGGTCGTGTCTGTGGGCAAAACCTCACCGGAGCTGGCCGCCGATGGTATGCCGTACACCACATTGGGCTACACCAACGGTAACGGCTTCCGCGACCTGGGTGACGAAACAGACGCGGATGCCGGTTACGATCTGCCGATCAAGACCGGCCGTCAGGACCTGTTGTTTGTGGATACGGAGTCTCCCGGCTACCACCAGGAAGCGCTGGTACCGCTCGGCTCTGAAACCCATGCAGGTGAAGATGTGGGCGTCTATGCCAAGGGCCCTGGTGCATCACTGGTCAGCGGCACCAACGAGCAGAACCTGATCTTCCACGTGATGGACTATGCCGCCGATCTGGTCAACGCGGCAAACGCCAAGCAAGTGGCACCGTAACACCGCCGTTCAGCGGGCCGTTCGCGGCCCGCTTTTCTGTTTTTTGGATATTGATACCGAGTTTCACCATGCCAATTCCTCATTTTTACACACTGCTTCTCAGCCTGACCTTACTGGCCAACCCGGCCATTGCCGAGCGCTGTAACAGCGATGCGGCGATTGCCGCCCACTACCGCATTACCGAGAAGCAGGGCCCCCAGACCCGCCAGCGCGATCTGGTACTTTGGCGCCATGATGGTCGCATCGCCCATCAATACCCCCAGCGCGACATCACCGAGCTGTGGGAATACAACACGGCGGGACACCCCCGGCTGCTGCGCAGCTTCGACGCCTATCAGCGCAGCATTGAATATGCCCCCAATGAGATTCCCAATGCGGCCAGCGCCGACGACTGGTCGCGCAAACAGCAGTTGATCGCCAATTCACAGATTGCGGCTATGCAGCAGCAGGCAAGCCGCGGTGAGGGTTGCGAGCAACGCAGCGACTACACACTGGATGAAAACGGCGCCCACAGCGACTTGCAGTGGCTGCCCCAGCAACGCCTGATTGCCGAGCTGCACTACCAGCGCGGCAATTACGAAGAGCATTGGACACTGATGTCGGTCAATCGCGATGCCAAAGCCGTAGCGGCTTTCTTTGCCGAACGAGACGCCTTCCAGAGCACCGACTACAGCGATATTGGCGATAACGAGAGCGATCCCTTTTTGAGCAAAATGATCAATCTCGGTTTTATCTCCCACGGCGCTTCAGGCATCTACAACAGCCAGGGCCAGGATATCGGTCACGGCCATAATCATTGACGTCAGGGCACCAGACACTGGTGCCGCCACTGCCCGGCGCGGTCGCGCTGATAGCGGTAACGCCGGTGCAGACCATCAGGGCTGGCGGACCAGTGCTCCAGCCAATCGACCTGCAATCGAAGCCCTCGGGCATTGGGGCTGAAGGGAATATCATCAGCGGTATGAGCGCGACGCAAGTCATCAATGCCAGCCGCTAAATCGTCCTCGTCAGCCAGCTCGCTGCTTTGCGGCTGGCACTGCGCATAATAGTGATCCAGCCATTTGCTGCCGTCGGGCTTATGCTGCCAGTGACGGCGCATTTCGTCCTCCTCAAGCAACTGCCAAGCCCCACGCAGTCGGTACTGACGCATCTGCGACGGCCAGAACAACAGTAGCTCACTGTGACCACCGGTCATCAGCGCTCGCCACTTTGGCGAACTGTCGTTGATGAAGATTACCGGCCCACGCTCAGCCAGTTCACGCAACACCAATGTCCGTAGGCTAAGCTCGCCATTTTCAACCGTTGCCAGCGTGCAGGTTTTAGCGGCGGCGTCCCCTTCCGTCATCGCCTGTTGATAGTGTTCACGCAATGCCTGTAAAGGCTTGTCGTGCTGAGCGATCATTGCCGTTCTCCCCGTCTTTTGGCGGGCAGTATGGCCCATCGTTGATTCCTCACCAAGGCGTCCGCTCCACAGATGCTTGACTTTTGCCCTCGACAATATACTGTACATTTATACAGTTATTTTGACGAAGCGTGTGTTATGTCGCAATCACCCAGCCTCAACGAGCTACTCACCCAGCAGCCACTCTGGCGCGCAGGCCGCGCGCCGCTGAACATCGCGCGCGCGGGAGAAGCTATAGACAGTGGCTGGCCGACGCTGAATGAAGCCTTACACCATGGCGGCTGGCCTCGCAGTGGCTCCTGCGAATTACTGCACAGCGCCGTGGGCATTGGCGAGCTGAGCCTGGTATTACCGGCACTGAGCGCCCTCAGTCAACGCCAGGGCATTGCCTGGGTATCGCCGCCTTTCTTGCCCTATGCTCCCGGCTTGCACCAGCAAGGCCTGATACTGGAGCAGCAGTTTCTCTTGCAGGCACCGCCCGCGCAGCAGCTCTGGTGCACCGAAGAAGCACTGCGTAGCGGCGCCTTTGCCGCGGTACTCAGCTGGTCAAGGGATGATCTTCCCCACCGGCAGCTACGGCGCCTGCATCTCGCCGCTCGTGACGGACACTGTTGGCACCTGCACTTTCGGCCCGGCCATTGTGAACAACAGGCTTCGCCCGCCCCACTCCGGCTGCGCCTCACCGCTGAAACAGCCGCGCTGGGTGTCACCGTACTCAAACAACCCGGTGGCCATGCCGGGCAATCTCTCAGCCTGCCTCGCCCTGCAGCGCTGCTGCACCGCCAGCGCCCGGCCCGGCAGTGGCCCGTATCTCTACCTCCGCGACGCCGAATGGCCTTGCATTCCACAGCGGGGCAGAGAGCAGAGAAAGCAACGTCTCCGGCACGAGCATCGGTCTGAGTATGCTGTATCTGTGTTTGCGTTTTCCCCAACTGGGGCTGGAAGCACTGGGCAATAGCGTCGACCGGGAGCAGCCCTCTGCACTGCTTGAAAACGGCCGACTGCGACTGTGCAACCGTATTGCAGAGCAACGGGGGCTCTCTCCCGGCATCAGCACCGGACAGGCGCAGGCACTGTGCCCGGAACTGCATTGTCATCCACGTGACGTCCTGCGTGAGCAGCACTACCTGCAGCGGCTGGCACTTTGGGCCTATCGCTTCAGCGACGATGTCTGCCTGAGTGGAGAAGACGCGCTAATCATCGAGATCAGCCGCTCGAGGCGCCTGTTTGGCTCCATACAACGCCTGCATCGGCGTCTACTCGCTGCTTACCAGCGCCACAACATCACTGTGCAGGAAGGCCTTGGCCCTACTCCGCTCTGCGCAGAGTTACTCAGCTTGAAAGGCATTACCGTTGCCGCATTACTGGCCGATGACGGCAGCTTGCAGCGCCCTGCCATGAAGCGCCAGCTCGCCAGCCTGCCCTGTCAGGTACTACCCACCTCCAGCAAGACCCACAAAGCCTTACACAGCATGGGGCTACGACACTTGGGCGAGGTATTGGCCCTGCCGCGTAAAACGCTGCTCAGTGGTTTTGAGCCGGCATTCTGCGATGCCATCGACCGACTGACCGGTCGCAGTGAGGATGTTCGCCCACGTTTCCTGCCCGGCGAGCGTTTTGTCGGAGAGCGCACACTGCCCGGAGGCGTGCAACACAGCGAGCAGCTTCGCCCCGCCATCGACGAATTATTACAGGAACTGGCAATCTATCTCCGTCTTCGACAGACGCTGCCCCAGTCACTGAACTGGCGATTTCACTATCTGGACGGCCAGCATGAGGACTGGCAAACGCCGCTGTCACTGTCACATTTCGAGCGCCCGGCCCTGCTGGCACTGGTGATGCTGCAACTCGATGGGCGGCGACTGCCGGGAGCGGTCGAGTCTATTGAACTGCACTGCCATCAACTGACAGCACTGCAGCCTCGGTGCGAGCAACTGTTCAGCGATGCCGAGCAGGAACAGCGAAACGCCCAACAGATGCTGTTCAACAAGCTCCGCTTGCGCGTGGGTGAACACGGCATTCGCCGCCTTCAACAACGGGAAGACTGGTTGCCCGAATACCAGGGTGTCGCTTGCCCACAGTCAGCCTATCGGCACAGTAAAATAGCGGCAACCGTTGCATTGCGCCCCACCGTGCTATTGGCTGAGCTGCAGCCACTGCCCGTGCAGGAAGGACGGCCCCTGTGGCAAGGGCGACTGGAGCTGCTCCAGGGGCCAGAGCGTATCGACAGCCACTGGTGGCAGCAGCGCCAGGCCCGTGACTACTACATTGCCCGCCACGAACAACAGGGCTTGTGCTGGATCTTCAAAGATTGTCTCAGCCAGCAGTGGTACCTCCACGGCTTTTTTTCGTGAACAGCCATGCCTGCTCTGCTGAACTGTCAAAGCAATTTCAGCTTTCTATCCGCCGCCTCTCACCCGGAGGAACTGGTAATACAGGCGGATGAACTGGGCTATTCGGCGATCGCCTTGTGCGATGAACTGTCACTGGCGGGCATCGTCCGCGCCTGGCGAGCAGCAAGGGAGCGCTCTATTCGGTTGATCTGTGGCAGTCGGATAAGTCTTGATGACGGCATACAGCTGCTACTGTTGGCCCCAAATCGGCGGGGCTACAATCAGCTTTGTGCACTGATTAGCCACGCCCGCCTGAATAGTCCCAAAGGCGAATACCACTTGGACCGGCAGACACTCGCACGCTTCTGCAGAGACTGTCTGGCTATTTGGTTGCCAGCAATACCCGGCCATGACGAGGCCTCAGGGCACTTCTTACGCGAGTGCTTTGGCGAGCGACTCTGGCTGGGGATCAGCCTGGATTGCCACGCTCAACAGGAACTGCACTATCTGGCCAATTACGAGCTGGCAAAACGTCTTCACTTACCCATGGTGGCAGCCCCCCATATCCGTATGCACAGCCGTCAGCGCCATGCACTGCTGGATGTGCTGACCGCAACCCGCCTGCACTGCAGCGTCGACCAACTCGGACAGCAGCGCCCCAGCAACAGTGAACACCATATCAAGCCACTATCCCTGCTAAGCCGCGACTATCCCCCCGCATTGCTTGAGGAAAGCGACCACCTGGCCAAACGCTGTGAGTTCCGCCTTGATGAACTGCGTTACCAATACCCTACCGAGCTGGTGCCCCGCGGCCAGGCGGCCTGTGACTTTCTCCGCAGTCTGACGGAAGCGGGCGCCAAACAACGCTGGCCGTCGGGCGTTCCCGACACGGTACAGAATCAGCTGGAGCGCGAGCTATCCCTGATCGCCGAACTGAAGTATGAGCATTACTTCCTCACGGTATACGACATTGTTCAGTTCGCGCGAAGCCAGCAGATCCTCTGTCAGGGCCGCGGCTCAGCCGCCAACTCTGCGGTTTGTTACTGTCTGTATATTACCGAGGTGGATCCCAGTCGGGCGCAACTGCTGTTTGAACGCTTCATTTCCAAGGAGCGTAATGAACCCCCTGATATCGACGTAGACTTTGAGCACGAACGTCGAGAGGAGGTCATTCAGTACATTTACAGAAAATATGGCCGCAATCATGCCGCGCTGGCGGCAACGGTGATCAGCTACCGGCGACGCAGTGCCGTACGGGATGTCGGCCGTGCACTGGGATTTGATGAAGCGCTGATCAGCGCGCTTAGCCAGAACATGGCTTGGTGGGATGACAGCGCCAGTCTGCCCGAACGCTTGCGGGAAGTCGGCGTCGACAGCAGTCAATCCCGAGGCCAATTGTTTGTCCAGCTTATTGAGGAAATTCTGGGCTTTCCCCGCCACCTTTCACAGCATGTAGGCGGCTTTGTCATCAGTCGCGCTCCTATCGCCACACTGGTGCCTCAAGAAAACGCCAGTATGCCGGACCGAACTGTAATCCAGTGGGATAAAGAAGACCTTGAGAGTCTGGGCATGATGAAAATCGATATCCTGGCCCTCGGCATGCTCAGCGCACTTCGACGCAGCCTCCACTATCTCAGTGAGCGCTTGGGCAAGCCTATGCAACTGATGGACATTCCCGCCAACGACGACGCCACGTTCGAGATGCTTTGCAACGCAGACAGTATTGGTGTCTTTCAGATCGAATCGCGCGCCCAAATGAGTATGCTGCCCCGACTGCAGCCGCGCAGCTTTTACGACCTGGTGATTCAGATTGCGATTGTCCGACCCGGCCCGATTCAGGGGGGCATGGTGCACCCCTTTTTACGACGTCGGCAGGGTATTGAAGAGGAGGTGTATGCCAATGCAGCCATCCAGTCGGCACTCGGGCGTACAATGGGCGTACCCATCTTCCAGGAACAAGTCATTCAGCTGGCAATGGTCGCCGCCGGATTCAGCGGCGGTGAGGCGGATGCACTTCGGCGGGCCATGGCCAGCTGGGGGCGCAACGGCCACTTGGAACGTTTTAAGCAAAAACTGATTTCCGGCATGCTGGAGCGAGGTTATGAGGAGGAGTTTGCCGAACGGCTGTTCAGCCAAATGAAGGGGTTTGGCGCCTATGGCTTTCCGGAATCACACTCTGCCAGCTTTGCCTTGCTCGCCTATGCCTCCGCCTGGATAAAACGCCACCACCCCGCGGCATTCTTTTGCGGCTTGCTCAACAGCCAGCCGATGGGGTTCTATTCACCCTCTCAGCTCTGCCAGGATGCCCAACGCCACGGCGTCGAACTACTCCCGCCGTGCATTAATCACAGCCACTGGGAGCATAAGATTGATTACCAGACCAAGCAGCCGCGACTGCGCCTTGGGCTGTGTTTAGTCAAAGGGCTGAGCGAATCCCTTGTCAGCCAACTGGTCAGCTGTCGGCAGCAAGACGGCCCGTTTCAGAGTATTGGCAACTGCCTCGACAGGCTGACACAACAAATCCATTACGGTGAGCAACTTGAACAAGCCCTGAAGCGACTGGCCGCCAGTGACAGCTTCCACAGCCTGGAAAAAAATCGTTACCAAAGCTATTGGCAGATTCAGCAGTACCGCCCCAGTGCGGTTCTTAAGGGCAATAGCGCACACCGGCTGGCCCTTGCAGAACCCTCGGAAGTAGCGCATGTTGAACAGGACTATCGGCATACCGGCTTGAGCCTTCGACGCCACCCCATCGCCTTATTGCGGGAGCAGCAGCTTTTGGGTAATTGCTTGAGCACAGAGCAAATTAAAGGCAGTGCCGATCGGCGCTGGGTCAGTCTCGTCGGATTGGTCACCTGTCGCCAACGGCCGGGCAGTGCGTCAGGCACACTCTTCATCACCCTCGAAGATGAAACCGGCAACAGCAATATTATTGTCTGGCCAGACCTGCAGCAGCGCTACCGCCGCGAGATATTGCAAAGTCGCCTACTGAAAGTGAGCGGAACGGTTCAAAAGAGTGAATGCAAGAGCGGAACGGGTGTGATCCATATTCTTGCTCAATACCTGCA
>NZ_CFHTQA010000059.1:0-15121 GCF_984394615.1 Spongiibacter sp.
AGGGAAACAGCTCTTCAGCCAATTCCTGCACGGTCATATTGGCCCGCATCGCCATTACTGCCGTCTGGATCAGTTCTCCAGCCTCGGCGGCAACTGCCTGCACTCCCAGCAAGCGGCCTGAATCCTGTTCGACCACCATCTTGATAAAGCCGGCGGTGTCGAAATTCACCAAGGCGCGCGGCACACTGTCCAAACTGAGCACGCGAGTATCGACCCGTAAGCCCTGCGTGGCCGCCCGCTCTTCCGTCAGGCCAACGGTCGCCACCTGCGGATCGGTAAAAATCACTGCCGGCATGGCACTGAGGTCAAGCAAAACGTCGCCGCCGGTCATATTGACCCCGGCCCGGCTGCCGCCGGCGGCGGCCACATAGACGAACTGCGGTTGGTCGGTGCAATCGCCTGCCGCATAGATACCCGGCACGTTGGTTTGCATTCGCTCATCCACCTGAATTGCGCCACGCACTGTCTTTACGCCGATCTGTTCCAGGTTCAGCCCTTCGGTATTGGGTGTGCGCCCGGTGGCGATCAACAGCTGCTCTCCGCGCAATTCCCCGGCATTGGTGTCCAGAACGAACTCGCCATCAACGTAATCAACCCGGCTGGCCTGGGTCTTCAGCAATACCCGGATGCCTTCCCGCTCAAATGTCTTCCGAACGGCATCGCCAACAGCCGGATCGTCACGGGAAAGCAGCCGGCTGCGCGCCAAGATGGTTACCTGACTACCCAGCCGCGCAAAGGCCTGGGCAAGCTCCAATGCCACCGCCGCCCCCCCGATCACCAACAGGCGCTTCGGGATGACGGGAAGCGACAAGGCGGAGGTGGAAGTCAGGTACGGCGTATCGGCCAACCCCGGAATGGGTGGGATCGCCGGTCGCGCACCCACCCCAATAAAGGCCCGATCAAATTCGATCCGCCGCACTTCGCCCTCCGGGGTGGTGACGGCGAGCGCATTGGCCGCCACGAATTGCGCTGTTCCCTGGATCAGGGTAATGGCCGGGTTGTCACGTAGAATACGGGCGTACTTGGCCTCGCGCAGCGCTTCCACCAATCTCTGCTGTTGTTCCAGCAGTCTGGCACGATCTACGAGCGGTGCCCGGGCGCCGAGCCCATCGTCAAAGGGGCTATTGCTTCGAAGGTGAGCGATATGCGCCGCTCGGATTAGGGTCTTCGACGGTATGCATCCGGTATTCACGCAGGTGCCACCAATGGTGTCTCGCTCGATCACGGTTATCCGGGCGCCGCGTTCCGTCGCTTTCAATGCCGCGGCCATGGCGGCACCGCCGGTACCGATAACAGCAATGTGTATTGCTTGCGCTTCACTCATGACAGTTTCCTATCCGAAAATTACCCTACAATCTCATTACTTCTGATCCGTCGAGCCTTGTTTGAGGGTGGATGGATAACCGGCGTTGGCCGTGGCTTCAATCAACGTTGCGACGGAGGTTTGCGTGTCCTCGAAGGTGACCCTGGCTTCGCGCCGCTCGAAGCTGACATCGACCTGCCTGACACCCTCGACCCGGTTGAGCGCGGTCTTGACGGTGATCGGACAGGCGGCGCAGGTCATACCGGGCACATCCAGCGTGACGGTCTGCTCCGCACCCCAGAGGGGTAAACTGAACAGGGCAAACAGTGAACTCACAAGTAAGGACTTTTTCATGTTGCGGACCTCTCAGTAAAACAGGGGTAGGACATAGGGGAACACCGCGGCGATGGCGATCAACAACGCTACGAACCAGAAGGCGGCTTTGTAAGCGCCATGCACCCTGGGTGCAGCGCACACATCGCCGGGTTCACAAGCCCTGGCCGGCCGGTATATCTGGCGCCAGGCCAACACCATGGCCACCAGGGCGGCGCCCAGAAACCAGGGACGATAGGGTTCCAATGCGGTTAAATTACCGATCCAGGCGCCGGAAAAACCCAGCACCACCAACACCAACGGTCCCAGGCAACAGGCAGAGGCCAGCAAGGCTGCGACACCCCCGGCAAGCAACGAACCGCGTCCCGGTTTGGATTCAGGCATGGACAAATCTCCTGTTGTTTCATTCACCACTGTGGCAAGCTTATCTCCGTAGTTGACTACGGAGTCAAGCATCGTGTCCGGTTCTAAATCCACCTCCATGACCATCGGCAGTCTGGCCAAGGCCGCAGAGATAAACGTCGAAACCATTCGCTACTACCAACGGCTGGGGCTGATGACGGAGCCAAAAAAGCCCTTAGGCGGGATTCGCCGCTACGACGACGTCGCGCTGGCACGGCTTCGATTCATCCGCAGGGCACGATGGCTGGGATTCAGTCTGGAGGAAATCGGAGAACTGCTGAAACTCGAAGACGGCACCCATTGCGACGAGGCCAAAGCACTGGGCGAGCGCAAGCTGGGCAACGTGCGAGACAAGATCCGCAGCCTTCAGCAAATTGAAGGCGTGCTCGACCAACTCGTCGAGGAATGTTGTACGCAGAAGGACAATGTCACCTGCCCGCTGATCGGTTCCCTCCACGAGGGGTTTGATACAGCTACCAAATGATGGAACACATGACAAAAATATCGTCGCAACTAGTCGGATGCGATGTGCAAGGTCCAAACCAAAAAAAACGAGACCAGCCTTTGGGCAACCTACCCCCCCAGCTGGCGAAACTCTATTTCGGACAATGGCCTGAGTTGACCGAACCTTGATTTATGGTAGACTTCTGCTCTCTTCACACAGGGGTCACTTGATAACCGAATGGCAAAAAACTGGACGCTAATACTGTTTGCGGTCTTGATGGTAGTGCAATCACTATCCATCGCCGCTGATGTATTGCCCATCCATTCGGATCACCAACCCCATGAGTTGGCGGATATGTCCGGGGGAGACGGTTCAACCCAAGCGACAGACCCGTCACCGGGATCAGACCACAACACACCGCCCGGCCATTGCCACTCCTGCCATTGCCATGGCTCTCATATGCTGCTGTCCATACCGCTGCCCACGCTGCCGACTGCCTCATCTAACCAGGTCACACTACGCTATACCGTCGACCACCCCTCTCCCTCCATCGCTGCGATCCTCCGTCCGCCCATAGCCTAACCTCACTTTCCGGTCATCGACCGGCACCAGGATTTTTCAAAAATCTTTACGTGAGGTAATTCATGTCCATGCTATTCCGTTTGCGTCCGGATTCAGGCCGAAGCCTGATAATCCGGACAACGCGCCTGCTGATTTGCGGCGCGCTGCTAAGCCTGTCCGGGCTTATCCAGGCCGCTGACCGCGACCCGGTAACACTGACGCTAGCCGAGGCGTTCGCCCGGGTCCTCAGTGATAACCCCGAATTGGCGATGTATCCCTACGATATTCGCGCGGCCGAGGCGCGGGCCCTCCAGGCCGGGTTCCGACCCAACCCACAGGTCTCTCTCGACGTCGAGAATATCGCCGGTAACGGCGAGTTCTCGGGCACCGACGCCATGGAAACCACCCTGGCGCTTAGCCAGGTCATTGAGATGGGCGGCAAGCGCCCTCTGCGCCGGGATGTCGGCCAGTGGCGTCGCCAAACCGTCGAGCGCGATTACGAACTGGCCCGCCTCGACGCACTGTCGGCGGCGGCCAGCCGTTACCTGGAAGTGGCGCAAACCCAGCGCCTGCTGGCCTTTGCCCGGCAAGTCGTGGACTTTACCAGCACCGCAGAAAAGGTCGCCCAAAGACGGTTTGACGCAGGCAGCGCCAGTCGGGCGGAACTGAGCCGCGCCCGCACGGACTTGATGCAGGCCAAGCTGGCGGTGAGCAATCTCACCGTGCGCCTGGGCAATGCTAAGCGGCGCCTCGCGAGTCTGTGGGGCGAAACCTCGGCGGATTTTGGTGATGTAGAGGCCGAACTCTTCGCGTTAGCGCCGACGCCTGAGTTTGCCAGCGTCCAACTCCAACTGGAGCGGGCCCCGCAGCTGCAACAGTTTATAACCCTGGAAAGACTGCGCCAGGCCGAACTGGACCTGGCCATTGCCCGGGGCCGGCAGGACATCGAAGTCGGCGCGGGCATCAGACGGGTCGAGGGAACCGGCGATACGGGTGTGGTTTTTTCGTTTTCCATGCCTCTTGGCGTCTCTAACCGCAACCAGGGCGACATCAGGGCCGCGCGGGAGGATCTGGCGAAACTGGATCTCGAAGAGAAAGCCACCCGGGTGAAGGTTTTCACGGAACTGCGCAATGCCTTCGCCCAACTGGAACAGGCCCGTGAGCGGGTTACCCTGCTGCGTGAACAGATACTGCCCGAGGCACAGCAGGCATTGGCGCTGATTCAGGAAGGCTACGGCGACGGGCGTTTTTCCTATCTGGAACTGGTGGAAGCCCGGCGCCAGCTGCTGTCCTTCGAAACCGAGGCCGTTGCCGCCGCCACCGATTTTCACCAAACCCTTATCACCCTGGAGACCTTGACCGGCCAGCCGCTCACGGGGGAGCGTCAGTCACTCTACCCCACCGGCGCGGCCAATGATTTCCGGTCCAATCTGCGCCTGCCCACGCTGGACAGCATCGATGATAAAGCGTCTCTTTCGCCACAGGATGAATCACAATGAACAAGTTACTGAATTATTTAATGGGCGGCTTGCTGCTTGCTGCCATGGCATCTCAAAGCGCAATCGCCGCCCCATCAGATCAAGGCGCTCACACCGAAGAAGGCGCTCAGCACGCAGATGAAAAGCAACACTCGGAAGAGGAACATGCCGGGGAAGATCACGCTGAAGATGAAGGCGACCATGCCGAAGAAGCCGGTCATGAAGGCCATGAAGACGAAGAGCCCGAGCTGACTTTTAGCGCCGACCTGCTACGGGACTTTGGTGGTGAAATCGACACTGCTGAAGCCGGTGTGATTCGCCAACAGGTCTCGCTGCCCGGCGAGGTGAAACTCAACGAGGAGGCCGTGGCCCATATCACGCCCCGCTTTGCGGCAAAGATCGTCGAGGTACAGGCAAAAACCGGTGACCGGGTCAAGGCCGGCGATGTGCTCGCCGTGGCCGAGAGCTCCGAGACCCTGTCTCGCTTTCAGCTGAAATCCCTGATCGACGGCGTGGTTATCAAACGCCACGTCACCCTGGGAGAACACCTGGCGCCCGACGATACCGCTTTTGTCGTCGCGAACCTGTCCACCCTGTGGGTGGATATTGCCCTCTATCCCAAGCAGGTGCCGCTGGTAAAAACCGGACAGCCGGTGCGAATCACTACCAGCCATGGCCCTGCACCCGTGGAGACCAGCCTGGACTATGTGGCGCCGCTGGTAGACGAGGCCACCCGCACAGGCCTGGCGCGGGTCTTCCTGGCCAATCCTGACAATGATTGGAAGCCGGGCATGTTCATTGAAGGCCAGATTACCCTGGGAGAATTTCCTGCAGAGGTGGTGGCACCTAGAACCGCCGTTATCGACCTGGAGGGCCAACCCACAATATTCGTTCAGCACGACGGCAGCTGGGAACCCCGTCCGGCCAAGCTCGGTCGCGGGGACAGCGACGCGGTGGAGATATTGGCGGGCCTCGACGCGGGTGAACGCTATGTCGCCAAGGGTGGCTTCGTGCTCAAGGCCCAGCTACAGAAAAGTGAATTCGAATCCGGTCACAACCACTAATCGCGGGAGCACAGTATGCATACTCTTATTCGTTTTGCGCTGGAGAACCGACTGTTAGTGGTCGTGATCTCTCTGGCGATGCTTATCGGCGGTTACTTCGCCTATCGCACCCTGCCGGTTGACGCCTACCCGGATATTTCACCGGCGTTGGTGCAGGTCTTTGTGGAAACCGAAGGCCTGGCGCCGGAGGAGGTGGAGAAATACGTCACCTACCCCATCGAAAGCGCCATGAATGGCCTGCCGCAACTGGATCATGTGCGGTCGATCTCCAACTTCGGCTTGTCGGTGGTCAATATCTACTTCGAGGATGGCACCGATATTTACTTCGCCCGCCAGCTGGTGGGGGAACGACTACAGGTGGCCCGGGAGGCTATTCCCGACGGTTTCGGCGAACCGGTGATGGGCCCCATCACGACAGGACTCGGCCAGATTCTGTTCTACGTGCTGGAGGACACCAGCGGGCAATACAGCAACACCGAGTTGCGGGAGATCCAGGACTGGATCGTCAAGTTCAACCTGCAGACGGTAAAGGGCGTTACCGAAGTTCTTTCCATCGGCGGTGAGGTCAAGCAGTTCCAGGTGCGTATCGACCCCGACGCGCTGATCCGCTACGACGTGTCGCTGCCCGACATCAAGGAGCGCATCGAGGCCAACAATGCCAACGCCGGGGCCCAGTTCATCGTCAAAAACGATGAGCAGTACATCGTGCGATCGGTGGGTCTGGCCACGGATCTTGAAGCCCTGCGCAACATTGTGGTGAAAACCATCGACGGTACACCCGTCTACCTGCACCAGTTGGGCGAACTGGACATCGGCGGTGAAATCCGCCGCGGGCTCACCAGCAAGGACGGCGAAGGCGAAGTGGTCGTGGGCATGGTATTGAAGCTCATTGGCAGCAATACCTCCCAGGTGATCGGCGCCGTCAAGGAGGAGCTGGCCACCATCAATGCCAACCTGCCGGAAGGTATCGAGGTGCAGCCCTATTATGACCAGGCGACCCTGGTCAAGGCGGCTGTCAGTACCGTTATCAATGCACTACTGCAAGGCATTATTCTGGTGGCGCTGGTGCTGTTGGCGTTTATGGGCGGGTTCAGACCTAGCCTGGTGGTGGCGCTGTCGATTCCGTTCTCCGTCGGCTTCACCTTTCTCGCCATGAAATTCTTCGACATCTCCGCCAACCTGATGTCGCTGGGCGGGATTGCCATCGCCATCGGCATGATGGTGGATGGTGCGGTGGTCGTGGTGGAGAATATCGACCGAATGTTGCGCGAATCCTCCCCGGACGAATCGCGCCTGCACCTGGTGGCGCGGGCCTGCCAGTCAGTGGCGCGCCCGATTCTGTTTGCCATCAGCATCATCATCATTGTGTTCCTGCCGCTGTTCACCTTGCAGGGGGTGGAAGGGGCGACCTTCCGGCCACTGGCCTATACCGTAGCGGTGGCCATGCTCGGATCCCTGTTCTTTGCCCTGATCGTGGCACCGGTGGCCTCCTCCCTGCTGATGAAGCGCCCCGAGACAGACCCCGACAAACCTCGCAAGGACATTGTCAGTTTGCTGCTAAAAGGCTACCAACCTCTGGTGGAGGCCATGGTGGCACGCCGCTGGATTGCCGTGACCCTAGCGGCAGTGGTCCTGCTCATCGGCGTTGCTGTCGCCCCGCGGCTGGGCTCGGAATTTGTGCCCCGCTTTAATGAAGGGGATTTGCTGATCCGCGCCACCATGGCGCCATCTATCTCGCTGGAAAAAGCCGAGACGACTATCAGCGTATTCGAGCGGCAATTAATCGAGGCATTTCCCGAGGTCACCCAAGTGGTATCGCGCATAGGCCGCGGTGAAGTCGGCGCCCACGCCGACCCGGTGAATAACGCCGAGATATTCGTCGCACTTAAACCGCAGGATGAATGGCAAAGTGCGGAGACGCTGGATGGCCTGTATGCAGCCATGAGTGAAAAATTCGCGGATTTCCCCGGCGCGCAATTCAACTTCACACAGCCCATTGCCGCGGCCGTGGATGAACTGCTGACTGGCACCAAGGCGGAACTGGCTGCCAAACTGTTTGGCGATGACCTGGATGTGCTGGTCGAGAAAGCACAGGCTATAGAAAAGGTGATGCGCACCGTGCAGGGCGCTCAGGATGTTCAACGCGACCAAATCGGCGGTACGCCGCAATTGCGCATTTCGTTGAACCGGGAGGCTATTGCCCGTTATGGCCTCAATGTCAGCGACGTGCAGCGCACCCTGAGCGTCGCCGTGGGCGGCAGCGAAGCCGGACAGGTGTTCGAGGGTATCCGCCGCTTTGATATCTATGTGCGGCTTAAGGAGCCCGCACGCAATCGAGTCGATGTCATCGGGCAGCTCATTATCGAAAATGCCACCGGGCAGCGTATTCCCCTGGAGGAACTGGCAACCATTGAGGAAGTAGTCGGGCCGCGCCAGATCACCCGAGAAAACAACCAGCGCTTTATCACCATCCAGACCAATGTCCGCGACCGGGATATTGGCTCCTTCGTGGCTGAAGCCGATGCCGCAATTGCCAAACAGGTGGATTTGCCGCCGGGCTATTTTCTCAAATGGGGCGGACAATTCGAACTCCAGCAGCAAGCCAACAAACGCTTGATGATCGTGGTGCCCATTACCCTGGCACTGGTGTTCCTGATGCTGTTCGTCAACTTCAGGTCCCTGCGAAACGCCTTGTTGATCATGCTCAATATCCCGCTGGCGCTGGTGGGCGGTATCGTCGGTCTATGGCTAAGTGGCCAGAGCCTCTCGGTGCCGGCTTCGGTAGGGTTTATCGCCCTGTTTGGTATCGCCCTGGAAAATGGGCTGGTGTTGGTGAGTTACCTGAATGAGCTGGTCAGGGACGGCGTGTCTATTGCGGAAGCCAGTGTGCGGGCGGCCTGCGCCAGGCTGCGCGCGGTGATCATGACCGCCGTGACCACCGCTCTAGGGCTTTTTCCGTTGCTGTTCGCCACCGGCACCGGCAGCGAAGTGCAGCGGCCATTGGCGACCGTCGTGGTCGGTGGACTGGTGACGGCCACCATACTGACCCTACTGGTTCTTCCCGCACTGTATCACTGGTTTGCCGACAAGCCCGCTGATATGAGCGAATCCCATTAACCTGGAGCGATTGTCATGCAAGAGATCAAAGCCTATATCAAACACCGCAAACTAGAAGCCGTGACCCTGGCCCTGCACCGAGTGCAGGGCGTCACCGGCATGAGTGTCGCCCACGTTGTCGGCTTCGGCCGCAGCAAAGTCAATACCAGCGCCGCCAACCCGATCGATG
The DNA here is from genome assembly GCF_984394615.1 of Spongiibacter sp. Classification (NCBI taxonomy): domain Bacteria; kingdom Pseudomonadati; phylum Pseudomonadota; class Gammaproteobacteria; order Cellvibrionales; family Spongiibacteraceae; genus Spongiibacter; species Spongiibacter sp. The sequence goes on from NZ_CFHTQA010000059.1 coordinate 8,873, forward strand.
GCGCGGGGGATTTTGTCAAGCACGTGAAAGTGGAAATCGTGTGTCACGATCAGTACGTGGACGAAGTCGTCCGCGTACTGAAAACCGTGGCGCACACCGGACTGCGAGGAGACGGCCGTATTTTTGTCAGCGACGTCAATCGTGCGATCCGGATCGAGGACGGTGCCGAGGACAGTACGGTTGTCTGAGAAAAGAACCCGCCCTCTTCAAGCGGGCGGGTTCCATTTCAGCTGTCGCTCCCTCTGCGCCTGATGATTTATCTTCAACAGGAGCTGTGACTCATGACCTTGTACAGTCCGTTCAAGCCGTTTTGGATGGCTTTACCGTGCAGGGTTATGACGACAGGACAAGATTATGAGTGATTCACCCAAGCATCGAAAAACTGACCCGAAGAATGCTCCCTCCTTTCGAACACATCGTATCCACGCCATCAACAGTGAATGGTATTTTTTAACCCGTGAAGGTCAAAATATCGGGCCATTCCCGAACAAAAAAGCGGCAGAAGAAGGCCTCGCAGAATTCCTGAAAGCTGTCAAGAAGGATGAGTAAACACTGGCCCAAAATCCACAAAGTTATCGATACAAAAGTCCGTTACCGTGAGCCGGAAGAAATCAGGTAAATCCATGACCCAGTCAGTAGAAAGAAACAGCATTGATCTAGCCTATAAAGCAACTGGCCGTAAGTTTTTGGACAGGGAAACCGCCGGAGGGCTGCTTCTGATTGGAGCCACCGTCATCGCTCTGGTGTTGGGTAATTCTCCCTGGGCAGACGCTTATCACCACTACCTTAAAGATGAACTTCTTTTTGAGCTGTCCGAGCATTTTACTTTCCGTCTGACACTCGAAGAGTGGATCAACGACGGCCTTATGGCCATATTCTTTCTGGTGGCTTCTCTGGAACTGAAGCGGGAAATTCTGGTAGGCGAATTGTCATCCCTAAAGAAAGCCTCCATGCCACTTTTGGGAGCGCTTGGCGGGATGGTCGTCCCGGCCCTGATTTTTGTCGCCCTGAATGTTGACACAGAAAATATAGCCGGCTGGGGTATTCCGATGGCGACTGATATTGCTTACTCCTTAGGCATTATCGGATTACTGGGAAAACGCGTGCCTTTGCAACTTAAAATCTTTTTGGTTGCACTGGCTATAGTCGATGATTTGGGAGCCATACTCGTCATTGCTTTGTTTTATAGCAATGACCTGAGTTGGTTATATTTAGGGGCAGGAGCAGGCACTTTCACTCTATTGATACTATGCAATCGCCTTGGCGTAAAAAATCTTTTTTGGTACCTATCGGGAGGCGTCGCTTTGTGGTACTGCTTTCTGAATTCAGGCGTTCACCCCACCATTGCCGGCGTACTGATTGCCATCACCATACCCGTAAAACCCAAATTGGACAGTAAAACCCTGAAAGAACGCACCGCCAGAAATGTTGCGGCACTGGAAGAGACGGACATAGAAAACCGTGACCCATTCCAGGATAGTCGTCAACGAAAAATTCTAGAAGCCATAAAAAAAGACACTGAAAACTCAAGCCCACCACTACTGAAATTAGAAAATTCGTTAATTGATTTTAACGTCTTTTTCATTATCCCTGTCTTCGCTATTGCTAACGCGGGCGTTAAATTGGATGTCAGTTTATTGGAGGTGGTATCGGGTTCCCTGGGCCTGGGTATATTGCTAGGTCTCGCGCTTGGAAAGGCATTAGGAATAACCCTCTTCGCGCTAATCGGTGAAAAGCTGGGCATAGCCGAATTGCACAGCTCACTGAGATGGCGGCATGTGGTTGGCATGGGCATGATAGCCGGCATTGGATTTACCATGTCGCTGTTCATCACCAACCTGGCGTTTAGCGACCCTGAATTGATCAAAATATCCAAGATCAGCATCCTGTTGGCGTCGCTGATTGCCGCCGTTGTCGGTGTTGCCACGTTGTTGATCGGCACTGCGCGAGATAGCCACGAAAACAGGAAGAAATAAACGATGTCCGATGGTATTCGTGTTCAATTCGCGGCTTTTCTCGCCGCAGGAGGCCTGGCTACCGCCACTCACTGGGCGCTCATGGCATCTCTGATCGCCGTGACAGTTCAACCGGTCACGGCCACAGCTGCCGGAAGTGTGGCTGGCGCTGTCGCCAACTACGGCCTGCAGCGGCGACTCGCTTTTCGCAACGCGCGTGGCCACGGTCGAACACTTTGGCGATACCTGGGCTCCTGCGTGTTCGCATGGTTCGCCAACTTCGCCCTCTTTACGTTGCTGAACCACGGTATGAATCTACCCGTTATCGCGGCACAGGCAACTACCACGGCGCTGGTGGCAGTACTGAATTTTGTAATTTATAGGAGTTTGATATTCCATGAGCCTACAATCTGATCCACAGCAAGCAACACGCCGTGAACTGCTATTATCGATAGTCGTTCCGGTCTTTAACGAACGCACGATGTTGCCCGTTTTTCTTGAAAACCTACTGCCAATTCTCCAATCGCTAGCCCTGAAATCGGAGGTTGTTTTCGTCGATGACGGCAGTCAAGACGGCAGTGCTGAATATCTGAAACAGATGATATCCAAAATGCCGGGCATCAAATTGCTAAAGCTGAGCCGTAACTTTGGCAAGGAGGCGGCGGTAACCGCTGGCCTGGAGCACTGTGGCGGAGACGCCGTCATCGTGATGGACGCGGATCTACAGGATCCACCGAAATATATTCCGGCCATGGTCGATGCATGGCAATCCGGTTCCGAGGTGGTACTGATGCAGCGGCGTTGCCGTAACGGCGATTCCCGGCTCAAGCGCTTGAGCGCCCACCTGTTCTATCGGCTGCTCAATGTCTCAAGCCGTACCGAAATTCCTGTGGATACCGGTGATTTCAGGCTGATGAGCCGAAAAGCAATTGACGCTTTACTCAGCCTCAATGAGCGCAATCGATATATGAAAGGGCTATATGCATGGATTGGCATGCCTACCCACACCCTACAGTATGAGCGGGAGCCTCGCGTAGCTGGCGAGACCAAGTGGAGCTATCCGGCGCTTGTCGGACTCGCCTTTGAGGGGTTGACGTCGTTTTCAGTATCGCCATTGCGATGGGCGATCGGCTTGGGAATCTTATCCGCCACTTCAGGGCTCGCCTGGGGGCTTTGGATTTTTATTAAAGCGCTATTGGTTGGAGATCCAACCAGCGGCTATCCATCCCTGGTGTCCATCATCACTTTCCTGGGCGGAGTTCAGTTGTTCAGCATCGGCATAGTCGGTGAATACATCGGCAAGATTTACCTGGAAACCAAGCAAAGACCCATCTATATCGCCGAGAAAATTATCGAAAGCCAGCAAGCAAAATACTGCATCCGATCAGTCCAGCAGGAGCCGTTTAACAATGTTGCCGAAATATAGCTATTGGCTGCTGGCTCTGGCAGCGATTCTTTTAAGTCGTTTTGTCGGTATGGCGATATTTCCTTTCGCCGATACCACGGAGCCGAGATATGCGGAAATTGCACGATTGATGGTAGAAACGGGGGACTGGATCACCCCCTGGTTCGAACCGGGCGTACCATTCTGGGGAAAACCTCCCCTGTCATTCTGGTCACAGGCTGCGGCAATCAAATTATTTGGACTGTCAGAGTTCGCCCTGCGCTTGCCGTCGTGGCTAGCCACTATCGGCATGGTCTATCTCACATGGCGGCTCGCCTTGCAGCTTTGGGGCAGTCACGTAGCCCGCTGGTCGGCGCTGATCTTTTCCAGTATGGCCCTGACCTATGTAAGCGCCGGCGCTGTGATGACGGATGCCTTCTTGGCGCTTGGGACAACACTCTCGCTCGTGAGTTTCTGCCTAGCGACGCAGGAACAGGGCTTTGCCTGGCGCTGGTTATTTTTTTTGGGCCTGACCATCGGACTGTTGTCCAAAGGACCACTGGCAGCCGTGCTGGTGGGAATTCCGATTGTGTTGTGGTTATTGTTTCGAGGCGGGAAACTCAGCGATTTGAAAGCGCTGCCGTGGCTGCGGGGAGGCTTGATAACCGCCGTTCTGGTACTGCCCTGGTATGTTTTGGCGGAACTCCAGACCCCGGGATTTCTGGATTATTTCCTCGTCGGCGAGCACTTCCGCCGGTTTGTCGTGCCCGGCTGGGCGGGGGATCTCTATGGCAGTGCGCATCAATATCCACGGGGCACCATCTGGGTTTTCTGGCTCATGGCCAGCTTCCCGTGGGGGATACTGGCCCTGTTTATGCTCATTGCTGCCACGGTGAGAAGGCGATTGGCGGCAAAACGCATTTTGAATGACCGGATGACGCTGCTGTTACTGCTTTATGCCCTGGGGCCGCTGCTACTTTTTACTCTCGCGGGCAATATTCTGTGGACGTATGCGCTGCCTTCGTTACCCTTTGCGGCGATACTGATCGCAAGACCGGTTTCGGCGCTGAGTGCGCAGTCGTGGCCCGGGCGCCTGCGCGCACCTGCTGCCGCTATCACCCCGCTGCTGTTGACTAGTGTCGTTATCACTGTCGGCAACAGCTTAACCCTCGTCAAGTCGGAGAAGAGCCTGGCCAACTACTACAGTCGCCAGAGCAGGCCCGCCGACAGCCCCTTACTATATTTGGATAAATTGCCATTCTCCGCGCGCTTTTACTCTCAGGGGCGGGCTCGAGCGGTAACAGCGGAACAGTTTGAAAACATGCGCGAGCGGCGGGAGTATCGGCGGTATTTTGCAGTGATCCCTGCGCGCTGGCCAAATGAGCGCATAACCGCATTGTTTGGCGACGCCAGTACCGAATTCACAGACCGCCGACATCGGCTATTGTCAATCCAAGAGCGGGCCGTGGATCTTGTGCCTTCGGCCAAAGGCCGATAATTGACCGGGATTAATTCCCACACTGACCTGGCCGGGCTGCCACGCAGCCGGGATGTTACTGGAGACGATAATCCAGCTCCTTGACCTCATGGAAAGTTACGGACACCGCCGATGCATTGCAACTATTATCCAAAACCGCGCCTAACTAACCGAAAACTGACACATGGAGTACTAAGTAACTATCATGAAGAGCAGACCACCAAAGCAAATCTCTCCATTCATTCGAAGATTAGCATTCCATGGCGCGCTAGGGGCTATCCTCGGCGTTTTACTGTTACATCCGCTGATCACGGCAGTTTTCTTTCTGGAATTCAAGAGTCAGTTCGATATTCCGTCAGAAAGTATCTGGGATTTTGCCATAACTAGATTACAAACAAATGCTTGGTTTGAACTGGTCCCCATGAACGCCATTTTCGCGTTGATTGGTGCCTCATTCTCTATCGTCATCAGCGCCTACTCCCGCACACTCGACGCACAACAAAGACGCGTTTCGTGGTTGGAAAAAGAACTGGATATGAATCTCTTGTATCTCGTGGATGCAGGTGAGAGCGAGTGTCTGGAATTCAAATCCTCGCTTCGGTGGGACCAGCGTAAGCAGGAATCTAACAAGTCTCTTGAAATGGTGGTCGCCAAATCCATAGTGGGATTAATGAACCATTGCGGGGGCAGCCTAATAATCGGAATAGACGATGACGGTCAAATTATCGGGATCGAGGCGGACTGCCAAACCTTGAGGCACAAGAATACGGACGGTTTTGAGCGAGCAATCATGGACCTGGTACGCACAACGCTTGGTGCGCACGCCTGCACGCTCGTTCACTGCCAGTTTCCGGTGATAGACGACCGCCAAGTCTGCCGCATCGTTGTTGAAAAAGCGTATGCTCCGATCTACCTCCAAGACGGAAAAGTCGCACGGTATTTCGTTCGTACAGGAAACTCGACGAGGGAACTGGATGCCCGTGAGGCCCAAGAACACATCACACAGGGATATCATGTAGAAAACCAGTAGAGGAGACAATCACGCGTCAGCTCGTATTGCGCTTGCATAAGCCCCATGTGCTCTATATCGATTGGTGTCGCGCTATTATCAACCTGACGCACACACCGGGCAGAAGTGTCAAACAGTGAATTCGGTGCAGAATATATCATCTACGTCTACTTTAACGGATAAAGACAAAAACACTGGAGAAAGAAGTTGGCTTGGAAATTACAGTTGCAGCTTGCGAGCAGAACAATCGCCAGCGCGGCAGCAGCGTTGTGTGCCTGCGGCTTTGGGTTAGTCTCGCAGCATATTCCAGGTACCGATCCCAGTCGCGCTTTGGTTTCAACAAAAGATAGGATGTGCAACCATGGATAGAACACTTCGCCTTGACCTCCCGCTCCTCCTTCCCGACACGCCGGATGCGCATGGG
>NZ_CFHTQA010000060.1:0-14845 GCF_984394615.1 Spongiibacter sp.
AGCTAATCCGAATACCCCTTTTAAACTTCACCGATGACTCGGTCTTTTCTTTCGGCGCAAACCACTGTTCAGACCCAAAGCGATTATCACCGTTTTCCGGCAATGGCTCGCCACTGACCACATCCGCTGGCACCGTCAAATCCAGCACCACCGGCGGCGCCGGCTTTGCCACTGGGGGCAACGGTTCAGCGTCGGGTTCTTCAATCATGATCACTGGCTCCACCACCTGCAGGCAACAATCAGACATAGATCGCTGCTGCCACCACCAGGCTGACGACAAGACCAGTACGCCAAACGCGACCAAGAGCAATGACCTCATGTGTTCTCCAATACGTATTTACTTACAGCGCAAGCAATGAAGGATATCACCCACTTGGATAATTGACCCGCCTCACCAGCCCCGCATAATGCGCCACCAACACTAACAAAAAGCGAGGATTTTTCCATGGGCAGATTATCAGGCAAGGTCGCGATTATTACTGGTGCCGCGCGCGGTATGGGTGCAGTCACCGCCCGCCGTTTTGTTGAGGAAGGCGCCAAGGTTATCATCGCCGACCTGCTCGACGACGCCGGAGAGAAGCTCGCGACAGAACTGGGCGACAGTGCCCGCTACGTTCATGCCGACGTTTCTCAGGAAAGCGACTGGCAGGCATTGATCCTCGCAGCGGAAGACTTCGGACCGCTCAACATCCTCGTCAATAACGCGGCCATCCTTCACGCTGCAGCGATTGCCGACAGCGACGGCGACGACTACATGCGCGTTATTCGAGTAAACCAACTGGGCCCCTACCTTGGCATCCGAGCCGCTATCGCACCGATGAAAGCCGCGGGCGGCGGCTCGATTATCAATATTTCATCCATTGACGGCCTGCAGGCTAAGAATGGCCTGAGCGCCTATGTGTCATCGAAATGGGCGGTGCGCGGCCTGAGTAAGTCAGCAGCGATTGAGCTTGGCCCCTACAATATACGCGTCAACACCGTACACCCCGGCGGCATCTTCACGGATATGCATGGTGCGGGTGAGAACAGTGAGCCCTCAGAGCAAGACAACGCCTTTTACGTCAACCACCCGCTCCCTCGCGTTGGCCTTCCTCAAGAAGTGGCAAATATGTCGTTGTTCTTAGCCAGTGATGAAAGCAGCTACTCCACCGGCTCGGAGTTTATTGTGGACGGAGGCTGGAACGCCGGGCTGCGCCTGGACCTATTGCCAAGCTCCTGATCTCTGGTGGGGTTTTCAGGCCCGCGCCCAATATTCTATAGTGCCTCATCGGTCATCTGCGACAGGAGAGGCACCATGGACACTGATATACATAGCCTGAATCTGTTATTCGAGCAGCTCGGACTGCCATCCAGCGACAGCGAGATTGCCAGCTTTGTTGCCAGTCATCGCCCGCTACCCGCCGAGCTACCCCTTCACCAAGCCGCTTTCTGGACGGAAAGTCAGTCTGCATTCATCAAGCAGGCGATAGACGATGACGCCGACTGGGCAGAATGGGTGGACGAACTCGACGCGCTGTTACGTCACTAGCGTTTCCTCCATTAAACGCCGCTCGGCGCATTTACAGCGGGCCCTCTCCCGAAGGCGAATCGCCCTTGTCTGGCGCAGCTTGCGACTTGGGCCGGGCATTTTCACGACGCGATTCGGCGATGTTTTCCTGCGCCCGCTCCAGCTCGCGTTCCACTGACTCCACCATCGCAGACCAGCCTTGAATCAACGCTTTATTCGCATTTTCGATAATGCCGCCCAGTGAACTTTCCTCATCCCGTTTACGCGCTTCCTGTAACTGTCCACTGAGTTCATCGAGACGCGACTCTATCGTTACCAGTTGCTGACTTAGCGCCGCACGGTAAGCCTGCTCGTCCCGGTACTGCCAGTATTCAAAAGCGGCAAACAGCAGCACAATAATCCCCGCAAAAATCACACCCGACGACATTTTCATACTATGCTCTCCCTCTTTGTGTGCAGCAAAGCAGCGATTGTAAGTGTTTTGCCGCCAGCATATAGCCCGTTATATCAAGGATCTAGTGAAGGCATGAAACTCAATCTGCTGCTGACCGGCAACGAAATCATGGCCGGTGATGTTATCGACTCCAATTCAGCGCGTATTGCTCAGCAACTGAACCCGCATGGCTGGCGCGTCTACAAAAAAGTCACCGTTGGCGACGACCTCGCCCTGCTCTGTCAGCAAATCGATAAACTCTGCGACGATGGCGATGTATTGATTATCAACGGCGGACTGGGCCCGACCGTCGATGATCTCACCGCCGCGGCCCTGTCCGCCGTCAGCCAGCAGCCGCTATGCGAGCACCCCCGAGGGATGCGTGAATTGCAGGCGTGGTGTGACAAGCGGGGGTTTACCCTGAATGAGGCAAACCGGAAACAGGCCATCCTGCCCCAAGGCTGCGACATCATCAGCAATGCTCGGGGCAGCGCACCGGGTATTCAGCTGGAACACAAGGGCTGCCTGGTAATCGCCACGCCCGGCGTGCCGAGTGAACTGCAACAGATGCTGGCCGACGAAATCCTTCCCCTGCTGCTGCAGCGTTTCGATTCTGACCACATACAAACCTTGCGACTGGGTGTATTCGGGCTGGGTGAATCCAGTATTCAAGAACTGTTTGACCGGGAGCTGCCCCATTGGCCGGACGATATCGAGCTGGGATTTCGTGCCTCAATGCCCGTACTGGAGGTCAAACTGACTGCCAGCGGCGCCAACTCGGGGGAGCAGCTCGCCCGGTGGCGTGAACCCGTTGAAGCCCTGTTAGGCGACCACCTGCTTGGCGAGCTGCCCGTCACCCTATCGGATGCACTGGTCAACACATTGAGGGAGCACAAGCTCAGCCTCAGCACCGCAGAATCCTGTACCGGCGGTCTGATCGCGGCACAGATTACCTCGGTGCCCGGCGCGTCGGAGGTTTACCCCGGCGGCATCGTGAGCTATTCCAACGCAATGAAAATGTCTCAGCTCGGTGTGAACGCAAGCAGCCTGGAGACGTACGGTGCCGTGAGTGAAACGGTGGCAAAAGAAATGGCGACCGGCGCGCTTGTCGCAACCCAGTCCGATCTCGCCATCGCTGTCACCGGGATTGCCGGCCCCGGCGGCGGCAGTGAAGAAAAGCCGGTGGGCACGGTCTGGATTGCCTGGGGCCGTTCGGAGAACTTACACAGTGTCTGCCTGCAGCTACCCTTCGACCGGCAGGGCTTCCAACTTTGGGTCGCGGCGCTCGCTCAGGAGCTGCTGCGCCGCGAGGTACTGGGAATCAGTGGCTTACCGTCATTGGTGCAGCGCTACCGCCGTGGCGGCAGCATCTGAAATCACGCGGCGGCGCGCTTCTCCAGTTCTTCAGCAATCCATTGCAGCAGCATTTCGTAAGCGCCACGAATCATGGCCGCCGCATCCTCGTCGCTCGCCCCTTCGGGCTTGGCACGACCATACCAGTCGACGTGACAGCGACCAGCGTCCAGCGCGGTCACTTTGGCATTGGCTGAATAGTCACTGACCGGCATGGGAATACCCTGCGGGATGCTGTAACCGAAGGCCATATTCTCAGGCTCGAGGAACGACAGCTTCTCATCAATAGGGTCCATGCCCTGCATGTGCAGGCGGCGAATCATACCAATGCCCTCACCGATCACTTCTATGCGGTCAATGCCCGGCGCCCAGCTGATATCACCGAAATCTTCCAGCAAGGCCCATACCGTTTCAGCAGGGAAGTCGAGATCGCGGGCAACATGTACCTCTACCATGATGTTCTCCAATTTATTATTAAACAGCGGCGATCTTGCCTCATAATGGTTACAGTAGCCTCACCCGAACGGCTTAGTCAGAATTTCAACGTGAATGAGTAATACTCAGCGACTCGTTGCAGTAATATTGACGAATAATCACAACAGGTTTTCATCCCCATGATCAGTGTCGCTCCTCCCCGCCCGGTTCGCTTATTCAGCATGGATTCCGAAGGCTTCTGGGCTGTGCCCACAACCACCGGGGGGCTGAAAGCCTACTACCAGCGCTATGGCGCCAATCCTGACGACAACGATATTCAACTGCTGCACTTTCGCGACAGTGACGCCGTTGCCCAGTGGCGGACAGAATGGCCCGCATTGCGCGACGTTTTTCAGGACGCAATCGCAAAGGGGCAGCGTCCGGTCGTTGGCTTCAGCATGTATACCTGGAACGCCGCTGAATTTTTGGAGCTGATCGCTCTGATCAAACACGACTGCCCGCAGGCTCTATGTATCGCGGGCGGCCCCCACGTTCAACAGGCAGAAGACTATCTGTTCGACGATCCCATTGATGCCATTGCCCTGGGTGAAGCAGAAACCACCTTTCAGGAATGGCTGGACTGCTGTGACAGCAAAGAAGACTGGCGGAATATCAAAGGCCTTGCGTATCTGGAAAATGGCGGCATTCACAAAACAGCAGAACGTCCGCGTCGCATTAACCTGGATGAGCTGCCGTCGGCACTGGATGTTGTGCCACTCAGTGACGCCAACGGCAAACCGTTGTACGACTCGGTGTCCTACGAAAGCAGCCGAGGCTGTCCATTCAAATGCGCTTTCTGTGAGTGGGGCACCGGCGCTATCGGCTCGAAGATGTACCAGTTTTCCATGGATCGCGTGGAGCGGGACTGGCGAAAAATCGTCGCGGCAGGTATCAAGGATATCTGGCTGGCCGACTCCAACTTTGGCGCCCTGCGCGAGGATCTCGACAAAGCCAAACTGATCTGCGAGCTGAAAAGCACAACAGGCTTACCCAGTAGCTTCGCGACCTCCTGGTCGAAAAAACACAGCCCTCGGGTGCAGGAAATCGTCTTGCTCCTGCATGAGAACGGCCTGCTTCCGCACTATCAGCTTGCCCTGCAAACGCTCACGCCCAAGGCACTGGAACTGAGTAACCGCAAGAACATGGCCGCCAACAAATACGAGCCCATTGCCCGCGAAATGGCGACCCAGGGCGTGCCGATTGCTGCCGAGTTAATCTGGGGGCTGCCCGGCGACAATCTGCCGGACTTCGAGCGCAATCTCGACCAGTTACTGCAGGTATTCCCCAACCTGAATATCTTCGCCTACACCCTGTTACCCGGCACCGAGTTTTACGAAAAACGCGAGGAATATCGCATTGAGACCATTCCGGTGGCCGGCTACGGCAAGGCCAAAGGCGAGTATGTCGTGGCCTGTCACAGCTTCGACCGCGAACAGGGATTACAGGGGTATCTGCTGATTACCGCACACATGCTCTTCGCCCACGGGCATATTCTGCCTTACAGCATTCGCTATATAGCCCGGCAAGCCGGCGTCACGACCGCTACGCTGATGCGTCAGCTACTGCTCGCTGTATGCCGGGAATACGCCGAGCAACTGCCTGCGGTGAATCCAGGCGATGCACTGAGTGTTTACGAGGGCCGCAATCGTATTTTTACCGAGTCGCTACGTGACCCCAGCCGGCTTTATGACTGCCTTCAACAGGTGATTGGCGACTATGTGACGCAACAGGCCAGCGACGGGCGCGAAATACCGCTGAGCGCCCGCCTGAGCATGGTTCTGGAACTGGACAAGGCCCTGTCTCCGCGCTGGGGCGCAGCACAAGAGCGGGAGGTCAGCTTCAGTTTCGATGCCAGAGCCTGCAAGCAGGCTCTCGATGAACTGCGCGACCCCGACGACGCCTGCTTCCGCGCCGGCCCTCAAACGCTGACAATCCGCACGCCGGGCGGCGTGGGCGACATCCTCAAAGAACCCGACGGGGGTGCCTGGCTGCGCGGCGAGGTACAGAAAGGCGCGGGGGCAGCCACTCCAAGACTTATCCAGCCGGGGCTGGAATCCCTTGCCAGAGAGGTGCACTGACCCTCTCGCTGAAGCCTTACAGCGCCGCCAGAGCCCCGCGAATTTTTTCGGCCTCGGCGGCCAGAGCTTCGGGCTCGGCCATGGCTGCACGAGCAAAATCCACATCCTGCATTTCATTGATCGGCACCAGATGCAGGTGGGTGTGAGGGACTTCTAAGCCCACGATTTGTAAACTTACCCGACGGCAAGCGTAGCTCTGCTTCAGCGCCTTCGCCAACTTGGCCGATACTGCCATCAAATGAGCACTGAGCTCCGCAGGCAGGTCATCCCAATGGTCGACCTCTTCGCGGGGAATCACCAGCAGATGACCGGGATGCATAGGCTGGATGGTCATAATCGCCACGCAGCGCTCGTCTTCCCAGACAAAATGCCCCGGCAGTTCGCCCGCAATAATCTTGCTGAAAATACTCGCCATGATGTTCTCCTTCGTCAAACGTCGATCAACGCCGAGAGCGTCGATTTGATTTCGGTTTCTATGGCTCCGCGACCGTCAAGCCGATATCGCCTTGCCAAGGCTGACCAATCCTCTTCGTAAAACAAGCGCTCAATACACAATGCGGAGACAAGGCGCCCCGCGCAGCAACGCTTGAGACTGGGCGCCGCCATTTCAAACGACAGTTGTCCCGCTGCGTAGCGCTGAAGCTGCCGCAAGTCATCACTGTCACTGAGTGCAGGTAACACCGACAGCAAGGCTTGTAACGCCTCCGGCGGCATCTCTGGGTATATCAAGCGAAAGCTGGTCAACAGCGATTGCGCAAACCGCTGTTGTTGCAAGACGAAGTCCTCACTCCAGCCCTCCCCCAATGCCAATGCGACCATCAATGAATAACTGCCACTCGCTGCATCCCGGCGACTGCCAAGATGCAGCGGTATAAACCTGGCCGAATGCCAGAACGCCACCACATCGGGCTCACAGGCAAAACTGGAACTGAGAAAGGCCATACCTTCCTCGTTCGCCTGCCGTGAGAGAGCCGCTAACAACGCCGACGCAACACCAGCGCGTCGCTCACCGTCGACCACGGCGATGCGATTGACACGCAGACTAGGACTTAAAAGATACTTGGGATTGCCCGTCTGAACAGCCAGTGTCTGCGCCAGTAAATGCCCTCTCGGACGACGCCTGCCAGCACAAGTTGCTTCGGCCAAGGTCTTGTCAAAGCCCCCTTCGACGAACGCCTGACAGACACCGACAATATTTTCGCCACGCCGCGCCACCCATATTCTGCCCGGCAGGTCGAGGAGGAATTGCAGGTCCTGGGGGGTGGTTTGGTAGTGAGCATCTAGCAGCAGACCATGCACCTGACGCAGTAATGACGGCTCGCGTATCAGGGTGTCCGGGTCGACAAGGTTCACCACCAACGGGTCGCTGCTTTGTGCCATCGCCACGTCAGCGTCAAGCAGAAACAGTCGGTTGAGACCGGCCTCAAGGGGGTCATCCTCAGCCCAGCGCAGCGGGCTGCGAAGGTATTCGCGGCGCCAGTGTGGACGGCGGCGATCCAGGCAGCGGCGAAAGCGAATATCGAAGCCACGCCCACTGCCCTCATACCCGTGTACCGTGCTCGCGAACACCAGCCGCGGATAGCGCTGCAGCAGCGTATCCAATAGGGTCAGTGACAAATGTGCTGCTTCATCCACCAGCAACAAATCGGGTGTTTGACTGCGACTGAGCAATTCAGCGGGGGGCAGATACTCCAAACGCCCTTCCCGCCAGCTCAGCGCATGCTTTTCCCGCCGGGCATCGGGCAACGCGGACTGAGCGTGCCGGAACGCCGTCTCGATCATTCCCGGCCTTGCCGCGGTGATCACGATCCTCCGCTGGTCTCGCAGCAATTCCGCTGCCGCCAGCCCAAGCGCGGTGGTCTTGCCACGTCCGCGATCAGCGCGAATCAGCAGTGGCCGTCCGGCGCGCCCCTTAGCGGCGCGACATATTGCCTGTACGGTACGGCATTGATCCTCGCTGGGCAGCGTCGCCTGCCAGCTAGCCTCAGGAGTCGGTGGCATGTCAGGTAAAGGGGCCTTTTGACACCAGAGCAGTGTGTTCGACGCAGTCGGCCATTCCCGACAAAGACGCCGAATAAACGCCGAGTCATCAACGTCGAAGCCCTGATGCCGCATCGACGCCGCATAATCCGCAGGCCAGTCGTTCATTGGCGGACACAACAGAACGAGCAGCCCACCGGCACGCAGGGTTCCCGCCGCGGCAAGCCATTGGTTTAGCGATTGGTAGTGGTGAGCGTTAATAACCAGCCAGTCAGATTCAATGCCGAGGCTTTCCGGCTTACTGGCGGGGCGCTGTCCTGCGATCGCCTCTGGAGCCAGCAGCAGTCCGTCCCCTTGACTCATAAGCACTTCAGCCATCGCCACGCCCCACGACTCTTCCCCGCTGAGCAACAGGCAGGCGCGATGCCCGGCAGCGCGAAGGGCTGACGCTAGTTGCTGGCAATAGCGTTGGAAATCGGCCGCGCCGGGCACTACTTCGCCCCGCTGGGATAGACCGGCGCTTCGCGCATATGCAAGTGCAGTAACAGACGATGATCCCGGCGATAGATATCCTGAAGTGGAGCATCGAGATACTGCTCAGCTAAAGCCAACAAGCGCTGGCGCAGCGATGCCTCCGATATCACACCCAATTTGACCGCCGAATCCATCGCGCCCTCCAGGCGATAGAGTACGGCGGGCGGAATATCCAGACCGGCGTGCTGATCGGCAAAAAATGCCTGCAAACGCGCCTCTAGCTCCTGTCGAAAAACGTCGCTGTCAGTCATGATGACTCCGACTTGAATTAGTTGAGCTCTCTTGCCGTTTGCACCAACACCCAGGGCACGACGACGACAGCCCACAGTTCCTGCTCGGCATCGAACCACTGCTGAGCGCGCGCCTCGTCCACCCGACTGAGATCACCGCTGCCAAGGTACTGCTGAATTTGCGTTGCATCGTCGTCGGCCATCGCTGCAGCCACCGCGATCAAATCCAGTGCAGGAGCGACTTCCAAAACTGCGCCCTGCGCGTAGAAGCGTTGCAACTCTCGCCAGTGAATCCGTGCGGTTTCACGATTAAGTTTGCCGAATAGCGAATCGTTGTCGGGGAGGTCAGTCATAGCAGCATTGGGTTCTCAGAAGATCAGACGGTGCGTCGTTAATTGCCCCAGTTCAACTCCCAAGGCTGCCGCCATTCTACCAGCGCTTCCTGCACAGCTCTATCGACAAAGCGCTGCCCCGATGAGGGCTGCTGACAAAACTGATAATGATGCCCTCCATAATCGAAACACAGGGCAAAGGCGTGCAGATAACAACGGTCAGCCTCGGTTTTACCGTAGCGCTCATCGCCCAGGATGGGCACACCGAGACTGCTCATGACCACTCGCAGCTGGTGAGTCTTTCCGGTATGGGGTTTCAGTAAATAGAGGCGCAGTCCCGGCATAACGGCACTGCTGATAAAGCGTGTACGGCTGGGGTTATCGCGGCTGCGGCTCAGGCGATAACTGCCGTTGCGCGCTTTCACGATATCGCCCACCACCAGCCCCTGCTTTTTTCGCGGCTTGCCGTCAGCCAATGCGATATAGAATTTCTGCACATGGCGCTCGCTGAACTGCGCTGATAACTGCGCAGCCGCGGACTTGTTCCGGGCAATCAACAGCAGTCCGGAGGTGGCGTCATCAAGTCGGTGAACCAGGTACAAGGCTTCATCACCGAGCTCATGCCGAAGCGTGTCCAGCAGGCTGCTTCCGCGCTGATTTCGGTGCAGGTTTACACCCGCGTGCTTGTCGATCAGATAGAAATCGTCGTGACGATACAGTAAGTCATAGCTCATGGATCAGGACAGCATTAACCCTTTGCCTGGCCGAGCTGATCCACTCTCTGCCCCATGGCCTTACGCAAGACGTCGATCTCGCGAATGAGCTCATCGCTGACGCCGGCAAACTCCATTTGCAGCGCCAGGGTTTCAAACTCAGAAACATCGCCTTGCTGAGCGTAGACATCCAACAACATCAGCTTCAAGGATTCCACGTCATTGCTGTGCAGCTCGGCCTCAAGAATACGGCGTGCTCCCGGAAGGTCGTTGAGCGACAAGCACGCTGCCGCCGCCGTCTCGGCATTGCTGCCTGGGGAAACGGATACCGCCGCCGCTCCGACTGGCGGCAATGTATTCTCCACCGAGATATCGTCCTCGGGCATCGCACTCAGCTCATCATCAACATCAGATTGTGTCGGCTCCGTGGCCTCGGCTACCGCGGCAGTATCCTGACTGCCACGCGTTCGGCGGCCATCAAGATCATCAAACACATCGTGGAAAGCATCCGGCGAGTGCTGCGGAGACGGCTCGGGAGGTTTCCCGGTGACGATCGACGCCGCCTGATAAGAAGCGACGGGGGCTTTGCGACCGCGTCGCCGCAACACCACCCACAATGCCGTCAATGCTGCCAGCGCCCACAGCCACCAGAGGCGCGCTGTTGCGCTATCGCTCTGCACCGCTTCGCTCATGACTGGCTCTGGCTCCACAACCGGCTCGTCACTGATCTCTGGCTGAGAAGCATTTGTCACTGTTGCAAGCTGATCTTGGCCAGCAATGCCTTCCGCTTCCAGCGAGGCGGCGGCTGCGTCACGCTCATCACCCGTCGCCAGCACCGGCTCTCCTCTCACACCATCCTCGGTAAGTCTATCGACAAAGCCGTCATTGCGCAGGGCATTCACTTCTCCCTGCACCTGGGCGTATTCCTGCTGAAGCCCCGCCAATCTCGCTTGAAGCTGCGCAAGGCGCGTAGACATCACTTCGATGTTCTGAGTGACCTGCTCAACTTCCTGGCTGACGGCAAGCAGTGACTCCGTCAGCTCAGCCGCGCGACCACCTTCACCACTCGTCGCCTGCGGCACGCTTTCAATCGCGGCCGCCTCAGTCTCGCTATCTGACGTTTGCGCCGCTTCGACAGCAAGCGCCTCTCCTGCGCCGCCTGACGGCGGTAAATCACGCGGCGGCAAGGCAGCCGACGGCAAAGCTGTCGCCGATGACAGCACCGAGCTTAGCCTGGCTGGATCGATATCCAGCGTGACGGATTCTTTGAGCAGGTGGCGAGCCTTGCGGATAAATGCTTCCGGATTCAGGGCATAAATCTGCTCCATCACGCGCTGCTGGTCACCTCCTCTCTCGCGCCGAAGTCTGGCCGCGATAGACCACAAGCTGTCGCCGCGCTGCGTCACATAGTGTGTGCTGGATGAGCTTATTGAAGCGCCGGTACGGGGCGTTATGGACGAACTTGAATAGGTCTGTGTCGGGGTTGTTGGCAACGCCACCGGTACATCTGCCTGGCTGGCGGTCAGCGGCGACTGGGGCGACGCAACGGATGTTGTGGGTAAGTCTAGCAACAGGGTGTATTCGCGATTCAGACTGCCCTGCGGCCAGCGCACACTCACAACAAAATTCAGGAAGGGTTCGGCAATGGGTTCTGCGCTGCTCAGATCGATCAGTGCCTGCCCTTGCTCATCACGGTAGGCGATTACCTGAATATCTCCTGGCTTCAGCCCCCCGATCACCGATTCGCTGTCTTCATCCCAGACCGGCTGAATACTGATCAGCAGTTGCTCCGGATCCAGCCCGTCCATACTGCGCAGAGGAATACGTGCCTGTAATGGGCTTCCAAGGCGAGACGCCAGCTCGGCGCTGCCAAGCCCCAGCGCCAGCGCTTCTCTGCTTACCATTGCCGCCAGACACAGTGGGAGTAATGCAGGTATCCGCGTGTTTTTCATCGCCAGTGCTCTTATCAATATCGCTGTATGCTGCGATCCATCTCTAGCCCGCTCCTGCTACCACCATGACACAGGGAAACACGAACTCCATCACAAATAAGTGTAGCCATCTTGGCAGCAACGCGCACACCCGGCAAAAGGTTTTAGACGCAAATGAGGAAATTTCATCGGGCGAAAACCACGTCTGCCCAATATTCGGGCAATCTGTTTAGCAATTGCCCAACTGTGAGCAAAACTTTTCCCCAGATTAGGTGAATAAACTTGTGGATAACGCTGTTCAATTCCGCCGGGAACAGCGCCATGTCGACGCTGCCGACACAAGGGTAAATTTTGATCAGTCGCGCAGCGTATGACCATAGCGGCTAATCATGACAATAATAATCACGGCCATGATTCCCGCTGCCCCCAAATAGGGATAGCTCGGCGAGAACTGGTATAGGAAACCGCCGGCCAAAGGTCCTGCCACAAATCCCAAACCCGCGATTGAGCCGAGCAAGCCAGCCAGCCCTCCCTGCTCATGCGACTCCACCACCATGGTTGCACTTGCCCCGTAAGCCGGTGCCGTCAACCCCATCCCAAAGCCGAACAGCCCCATGGCCGCCAGCAACATCCCGAGATTGCCGGAAAACGCCAACAGCAGGTAACCCATAAAACTGAAAGGCATACCGAGGAACAACAGCTTCATCGGTGGCCCGTTGTAGCGTTGCACAATCACAAACTGGGCAAACAGCATCGCCCCCGATGAGACGATCATCGCGGCGGAGAACCACTGTGCCGCTTCCACACCTTCGAGAGACAGCAGGTCCTGAAAATAGAAGCCCAGAGTCTGCTGCACCATACCCAATAGCCCGTAGATGACAAAGCCGATCACAATGAACAATCGATAACGCGGGTCGAAATAGGACATTGCCTTAGGCTTGCGATCACGACTGGATTGATGTGGCGGCAATGCTGGCAGAAAGCGCCATACCGCCAATGCGACGAGTACCGATAGGAGCGCCTGCAAATATAAAGGAGCCAAGTAGCTGAAATGGACAAACCAAGCCAGCGCAGGGCCAAGCATTACCCCCAGTTGGTTGAAGGCCTGAAGCTTGGCCATGCCTTTCGCCCGCTGGCGGATTTCCGTCACATCAACCATATAGGCTGCAGAGGCCGGGTGCGCTGCCGACATCAGCGCCGCGTGTACCGCGCGACTGGCTATCAGCAGCAGATACAGCGCTCCACCGCCCATAATCGCGGTTAGCCCCAGCCAGGCAACACTGTTGAACAACAAGGTCCCTATCGCATAACCAAACAAGCCAATAATAATGACCGGCTTGCGCCCCCAGCGATCACTCTTGCGACCCCAGAATGGCGAGGTGATAAAGAAGACGAACGCCGTCAGTGCCGACAGCGAGGTAATCGCCAGCTCCTTGGGCGCCAGCTCGATATTGAGCAGCGGGATCTGCCAAATCATTTCATGCAGAGCAAGCTCCCGCCCCAGCATTGGCAGAATCGCAAACACTACGCTCTGGCCCATACCCACTGCCATCATCGCGGCATATAGAGAGATCATCGCCCGCCAATCGGAGCGTGGGGAGTGGCTGTTTGCGTTCAAGTCAGTACCGTCTTTTGTTGGGACATTCGCAGGCAATGCATGTCATGTCGTTGTCTACAGCGAGCCGCATCTGGCAGACTTCCTGCTTCATGCGGCTACAGAACAGCCAAACATTCTACACGCTGCGCGGCAACCACCACAAAAGGTAACACAAGATGACGAGGGTTCAGCAGGGACCACCACGTTTGCAGGCTTGGCTGAACCGACTCGAAGTGGTGGGTAATCGCCTGCCTCATCCGGTGCTGTTGTTTATTCTTCTGAGCATCGCCCTCGTACTGTTATCGACCCTGATGACCGCGACTCAGGTGTCTGCACAACACCCCGCCACCGGCGAGTGGCTGCACAGCCGTTCGCTGCTGTCCCGCGAAGGGCTGCTGTGGATGCTAAACAATGCCGTTGGC
Organism: Spongiibacter sp.; assembly: GCF_984394615.1. Lineage (NCBI taxonomy): Bacteria > Pseudomonadati > Pseudomonadota > Gammaproteobacteria > Cellvibrionales > Spongiibacteraceae > Spongiibacter > Spongiibacter sp. The sequence continues at coordinate 13,585 of NZ_CFHTQA010000060.1, forward strand.
AACTTCACCGGCTTTGCCCCCGTTGGCCCGGTCATCGTAGCGATTATGGGCATTGCCATTGCCGAGCATTCGGGACTGCTGGCCTGTGTATTGAGCCGTCTCGCCCGCCGGGCATCGGAGCGCTACCTCAGTGCGGTGATCGTGTTTACCGGCGTTCTCTCCAGTATCGGTTTTGACTCTGGCTATGTGGTACTGATCCCCTTGGCAGCCCTTATCTTCAAAGCGGCGGGGCGCCCTCCGCTGGCAGGTATTGCTGCTGCCTTCGCTGGCGTCTCCGGCGGCTACAGTGCCAACCTGATGCTGGGGCCTGTCGATGCCATCCTCGCGGGTATCAGCACTGAGGCGCTGTCGCTGGTGGCCCCGCAGGCCGAAGTACTGGTCAGCGACAACTATTATTTCATCATCGCGTCGACATTCCTGATTACTTTTATCGGCGCCAGGGTGAACGACCATATTGTTGAACCGCGCCTTAGATCAAACACGGATACCCCTCTGGAACAGTCCACCGATGAAATCGCTAATCCCGCTGAGCGACGAGCACTTCGCTGGGTAGCCGCCTTTTCTGTCGCCTACTTAGCGCTGTTGATCAGCCTGGTGGCGTTACCGGACGGTCTGCTTCGCAACCCCGACGTCACTGGCATGGTGGCGTATCCACTGCTGAGGGGGATTGTGATTTTTATTGCGCTCTATGCTGGCATCGCCGGCATGTTATTTGGCTACCTCAGCGGCAAATTTACGCGTTCAAGCGATTGGGTCCTGGCGATGGAGAAAGGCATGGCAACGCTGGCGGGCTATCTGGTACTGATGTTCTTTGCTGCGCAGTTTGTCAATTATTTCGCGTGGTCCGGCATTGGCGCGGTAGTCGCCATCAAGGGCGCACAGGCACTGGCCGCGTTGCAGTTGCCCAGCACCGCTCTGCTGGTGGCCTTCGTGCTGACGACTGCCGCCATCAATCTGCTGATCGGCAGCGCCTCCGCCAAGTGGGCACTGATGGCGCCCATCTTTGTTCCCATGCTGTACATGCTGGGTATCGACGCAGCATCGGTACAGATGGCCTACCGGATCGGCGACTCCAGCAGCAACATCATTACTCCGTTGATGCCTTACTTTGGTGTCGTCGTAGCGTTTATGCAGAAGCACGATGAACGCGCAGGTATCGGCAGTCTGATGGCACTGATGCTGCCCTACTCTGTTGCCCTGCTGCTTGGCTGGACGCTGATGCTTAGCCTGTGGATGCTGGCGGGCTTGCCGCTGGGCTGGC